>CALDUL010000101.1 GCA_937923575.1 uncultured Algimonas sp. | reverse complement strand
TAGATCAGGTCGACGATCAGCTTGGTCTCGTGCAGGCACTCGAAATAGGCGAGCTCCGGCGGATAGCCGCCCTCGACCAACGTCTCGTAGCCCATCTTGATCAGCTCGACCACGCCGCCGCAGAGCACGGCCTGCTCGCCGAACAGGTCGGTCTCGGTCTCGTCCTTGAAGGTGGTGAAGATGATGGCTGTGCGGCCACCACCGATGGCCGAGGCGTAGGACTTGGCCGTCTCCAGCGCTGCGCCGCCATTGGCGTCCTGCGCGACGGCGATAAGGTCGGGAATGCCGCGACCCTGCTCGAACTCGTTGCGAACGGTGTGGCCGGGCGCCTTGGGCGCGACCATGATCACGTCGAGATCGCGGCGCGGGACGACCTGACCGTAATGGACCGCAAAGCCGTGGCCGAAGGCCAGCGTCGCGCCTTCTTTGATGTTGGGCTCGATGTCCTCGCGGTAGATCTTGGACTGCCACTCGTCGGGGGTGAGGACCATGACCACGTCCGCGCCTTTGACGGCGTCGGCGGTGTCTTTCACATTCAGCCCGTCCGCCTTGACCTTCTTGCGGGTTGAAGAAGTCGGCTTGAGGCCGACGACGACGTCGACCCCGCTATCGTGCAGGTTCAGCGCATGGGCGCGGCCTTGGGAGCCATAGCCCAGCACGGCGACGCGCTTGGACTTGATGATGTCGATGTCGCAATCGGCGTCGTAGAAGATTTCGATACTCATTGTGGAGTGGTCCTATTCGAAGGGGAAAGAGGTGACCGCGCCCTTGGACGCGGAGCCGACGAGTGCGGCGAATTTGGCGTAGGCACCGGAGGTGTCGCGCGGCGGCTTGGCGGTCCAGCCCCCTGGGTATTCTTTGGCGACGCGGGCCTTAAGGTCGGCGGCGACATTGATCGTCTGCGCCTCGACATCAATGGTGATGATGTCGCCTTCCTCGATGAAAGCGATGGGGCCGCCGTGAGCCGCTTCGGGCGCGACGTGGCCGATGACGAAACCGTAGCTGGCACCGGAAAAGCGGCCATCGGTGATGAGCGCGACGTGGTCGGCGAGATCCTGGCCGACAAGCGCTGCCGTGACAGCCAGCATTTCGCGCATGCCGGGGCCGCCTCTTGGGCCCTCATTGCGGATGATGACGACGTCGCCCTTTTTGATACCCTCGGCCTGAACGACCTCGAAACAGTCTTCCTCGCTTTCGAACACGCGGGCCGGACCTTCGAAATGCAGCGCGCCGTGACCGGCGAGTTTCACGACGGAGCCTTCGGGCGCGAGATCGCCATAGAGAATGCCGTAGCCACCACGCGACTTCACCGGGTCGGCGAATTGGCGAACGACGTCCTGGCCTTTTGTCTCGGTCGCAGCACTGATCTCCTCAAACAGGCTCTTACCTGTCACCGTCTTCTGATCCTCGATCCGGCCGTCCGCGACGAGGCGCTTTCCGATCAGGCCGGAGCCGCCCGCGTTGAACAGGTCGGCCGCCATATAGCGGCCACCGGGCTTCAGATCGCCGATGACAGGTGTGGTGCGGCTGACGTGGTCAAACGCGTCGATGTCGAAGCCTTCCACCTGCGCTTCGGTTGCGATGGCCAGCAGGTGCAGAATGGCATTCGTCGATGCCGCCGTGGCTGATAGCGCGATGGCGGCGTTCATCAGGCTCTGATGGGTGATCATTTCGCGTGGGAGGCGGTTCTCTTTCACGCAGTCCACCACGCACATGCCGGCATCGTAAGCCGCGCGAGTCTTGTCCTCGTGGATGGCGGGAATATCATTCGTACCCATGGGCGACAGGCCGAGGAACGTCATCGCCATCGCCATGCTATTGGCGGTGAACTGCCCGCCGCACGCACCAGCACCCGGACAGGCGGATTTCTCGATTTCGGTCAGTTCGTCCTCGTCGATGATGCCTGCCGCGCAAGCGCCGACAGCTTCGAACACGTCCTGCACAGAGAGGTCTTTCCCCTTGTGGTGCCCGGGCATGATGGAGCCACCGTAGAGCACAACGCCCGGCACGTTCATGCGCGCCAGAGCCATGCCCGCGGCAGGTATGGTCTTGTCGCAACCGACAAGGATGATGACGCCGTCGAGGCTATGGCCGCGCACGGCGAGCTCGATGGAGTCGCAGATGACTTCGCGGGACATGAGCGAGGCGCGCATGCCGTCGCTGCCCATTGTGATGCCGTCGCTGACCGCAATGGAATTGAAGTCCACCGGCGTCCCGCCCGCCGCGCGAATGCCCGCGCGCACCGGCACAGCCAGCTGGTCCAGATGCATGTTGCACGGACCCATATTGGTCCAGGTGTTGAAGACGGCGATGATCGGGCCTTCGAAGCTTTCGTCCGTCATGCCGGACGCGCGCAGCATGGCGCGTGCAGCCGAACGATCACGTCCGTGAACGATGGCGTCAGATCGTTTTCCAGATCGCTCCAAAGGGCGCTCGCCCATCTGTCTTCCCCTCTCTTGTCCCGCAAAGCGAGACGCGCTTGCCACTGCCGTGGCCTTCTCCGACTATTTTCGCCCCACTGGGGCGAAAATTTCTGCTGCGCAAAACCGTCTGCGAAGCATTAAAAAACCCGCCTCAGACCGGGCGGGCTCTTATCGGAAATGTTCGTTTCCCGTCAGAGCCCGATGCACACGCCGATAAGCAGTACGACTAGACCCAGCAGTGCCTTGAGCTCGAGCGAAACGGACTCGCTGCGGGCAGCGACTTTCACTTTGGGCTCGTCATTGCGATACGGGTTCATGAGAAGCGTTAAACCTTAAAGCGCGGCAGCACTCAAGAGGAAAATTTGCCGCGGATTTGCGAAATTCAGCGCGCCCATCGTTTTCTCATGCCCCTGAAAGCGCTAGATCAGGGCAAGCGCTGCCTCAAGTGCGTTGATGAGGTCGTTTTGATCCTCGATTCCCGTGGAAATACGGATCAGGCCGTCGTCCAGCCCGGCCGCGGCGCGCGCCTCCGGGCTCATGCCGCGATGGGTCATGGTGGCAGGCTGGCAGATCAGGCTCTCGACCCCGCCCAGCGACGCGGCGAGGCGGAAGATGCCCGCGTTCTCCATGACACGCGACGCGGCTTTGCCCGTCTCCAACTGGAAGGATAGCATGGCACCAGGCCCGGACTGTTGCGTGGTCGCCAGGCCCGCATCGGCATAATGAACGGTCGGCACTTCTGGGTGGTCGCGCAGGAAAGCGACGATCGCCTTGGCGTTCGCTTCGGCCGCATTCATCCGCAGCGCCAGAGTGCGAAGTCCGCGCAGTGTCTGCCAGGCATCGAACGGTGAGCCCGTCAGCCCCGCCGCATTGGCCCACCAGGACAGCTGCTCTTGCAGCTCTTCCGTCTTAGCGACCACGACACCGCCGACCACATCGCTATGGCCGTTGAGATATTTCGTCGTGCTTTGCAGCGCCATATCCGCGCCAAGGTCCAGCGGCATTTGTCGCAGCGGCGTGAGAAAGGTGTTGTCCACGACGGACAGCGCACCAGCGTCGCGCGCCAGCGCGCAAACCGCGCGAACGTCGGTCAGGCGCATCAGCGGATTGCTCGGCGTCTCGACCATCACCAACGCGGCATCGTCCACGACATCCGCGACATTGGCGGCGTCGCCCTGATCGACAAAGACCGCCTCGATCTTTCCTTGCGCGTGGCGTGCGGACAGCAGTCGGTGCGTGCCGCCATAGCAGTCATGCGGCGCGATGACTTTGGCCCCAGCGGGCAGCAGGTTCAGCACCAGATCAATGGCCGCCATACCGGAGTTCGTCACTACCGCCCCTGCCCCGCCGTCCAGCTCCGCCAGCGCGCTCGCCAGCAGATCGCGGTTCGGGTTGTTGGAACGCCCATAGTCATAGAGCCCCTTCTCGTCGGTCGAGGGCCACACATAGGTCGACGACGTATAGAGCGGCGGCACGACCGCGCCGTAAGCCGGGTCCCAGGCAATGCCGGATTGGACGAGTTTCGTAGTGGGGGTGGTCATGGCGCGGCCCTATCCTGTCGCGCGTCCGCGCGCCAATGCCTCGCCCATGAACCGCTCCAACCGCGGCTCCATCGCGTCCCATTCCTTCAGAAAGGCGTCGTGACCGTAGAGGCTGGTGAAGGTGTAGAGTTCGCTGGGGCCGGAGAGACGGTCGCGGAGTTCGCGCAACGCTGGCAGCGGGGCAAGCTGGTCGGAGATCGCGCCCATGATGAGCGTCGGCGTCGTGATGTCCTCGGGCGTGACGCGGTGTAGATCGATGGATTCCGAGAGCGCGAGGAAGCGCTGCGCGTCCATGCCTTCCGCAAAACGGTCGCCGCGACTGCCGAGATAATCGCAGATGTCGAAGCTGGACGGCGCGCGAGAGATCTCCTCCAGCGCGAAACGGTCGGCAAATTCCTCGGCGGTACGGTAGGTCGTCATGGCGAGCTCGCGCGCGAGCTTGAGTCCGGCTTCGGGCTGTCCAGCGTCGATCGCAAGCCGCACGACCCGCCGCTGGATACCCCGCCAGCCGACGCCGATGGGATAGGGCTCATGGGCCGCACCGATGACGCAAAGCGCGTGGAGTTGATCGCCATTGTCGCGCGCAAAAGCCAGGCCGCACATGCCGCCGTAGGAGCTGCCGATCAGCGCCGCCACCGGACCCAGATCATGCGCGTCGATCAGAGCTTTCAGCCGTCTCGCCTGGTCGGTCGTCGTGATGGTCTCCGGACAGCTTTGCGCGCCCACGTTCGGGCCGAAGTCCAGTCCCAGCACACGCACGCGGTTCAGATCGACTGCGCCGCCCGGACGCACGAGCCGCGACCACCACCCCCGGCCGTTCCTGCCGTCCGGATCCTCGGCAACAAAGCGCGTTGCGGAAATGCCACCCAGCACGACAACGAGCGGACCGTCGGGATTGCCGACCAGTCGACCGCGCACGACGTCATCCGACATGGTACAGCCGCGCTCCAGCGTCCACTGTCCGAGATCGGTCTGGATATCCTGAGCGCGCACGTGGTCTTCCCGGTTGGTAGGGACACGTCGCGAGCACATGAGCGGGAGGGAGCGCGGACGCTCTCCTCATCTGCTCGGGCGGACCCGCAGGACGTGGCACCTGTTGCACGATCGTGCAGGTTGCCCCGGGGATCATAAGGCCTAGTCCCTCACCCCGGTCTTGATGAGTGGGAGCGGGTTAGGCGCTCGCCCCCGCCCGGTCAAGCGAGCTGGGTCGAGCGAGCTGCGTCAGGCGCGCTATGCGGGAGGCCGCCTAGCCAAACAGCGGCGGATCGGACGGGGGCTCGCTGATCACGATCTCGAAATCGTTGAACAAATCTTCCAGCCGCACGAATTGGAACGGTGCGACTTCCGCACCGTCCGCACCCGGCTCGCGGCCCGTGAAGACGAGTGCGTCGATGTCGGTCAGAGTATCGGTGCCCCAGATAGGGTGGTCGATGGTGATGGACCCGTCGCGGTTCTGGGTAATCGCATATTCCGAGCGCGCGCCGTCGTAATTGATCTGATCGAAGCTGTCCTCCGCGCCGATGAAACTGTCGTTGCCAACGCCGCCATAGAAATTGGTGCCGTCCGCATCGCCGACCATGACGTCATCGCCATTGGTGCCGTTGAGCACGTCGTCGGCATCGACGCGGAAGGCGGGCAGGCCGTCGGTCTGCGCTATGGCGTCCTGGAGATCGATGACCTCGGCAGAGCGGCCGAAGAAGATGCGCTCCACGCCAGACAGTGTATTTTCGCCCCAGGTCGGGTGGGTCATCACGGTTTCGCCCGCCGCATTGGTGAAGAACGTCCACTCGATGACGTCGCCGTCGACGATGAGAACGTCCTGGCCGCCTCCGCCCTCGATGCGGTCATTGCCCATGCCGGGCGCAAGGCGGTCCGCGCCATTGGTGCCAATCAGCAGATCATCGGCGGCGTTGGAACCGGTGATGACGCCGTCCACCAGCACGCCCGTGCCGACCTCTGTATCGGGTTCGGGCTGCGGCTCGGGCGCGGGCTCGGGTTCCGGATTGGGCGAGGTGTCGTCGTCCAGCAGGTCTTCGATCGTGTACCAGGCCTGCGCGCCGGAGAACCAGATGCCGTCGATATCGATCAGCGTGTCCGTGCCGTAGCTGGTATGTTCGACTGTGACAGAGCCGTCGGCGTTTCTCGTGAAGCTATAGTCGCTGGCCTTGCCGTCGTAATTGGCCTGGCTGTAGGCGTCTTCCTCGCCGATCAGCCGGTCATCGCCGCGCCCACCATAGAGACTGGTCACGCCCTCGCCGTAGCGCAGCGTGTCATTGCCGGTTGTCCCGTTGAGCACACCCCATTCGTCGAGCTCACCGACGGTCGGTTCGGGTTCTGGCTCCGGCGCAGGCGCTTCTGCCACCGCGTCGTTGACTGAGTACCACTGCTGCTCCCCATGGAACCAGAAGCCGTCGATGTCGATCAGCGTGTCTGTCCCGTAGACGGCATGGGAGACGGTCAGCGAGCCGTCGGTATTCCGCACGATGGTGTAATCCGCCCGCGCTCCGTCATAGTCGACCTGGTTATAACCGCCGCCATTGCCGTCGATCAGGTCGTCTCCTCGGTCGCCGTAGAAGACATCATCGCCGGATGTCCCTGTGAGAACGTTGTCTTGAAGGTTGCCGACGATAACGCCGTCCGCATCGACAGTCCCGTCGACATCGCCTGCAATCGCGAGGGCTTCGGACATGGAATACCACGCCTGATCGCCGTCGAACCAGAGGCCGTCGATCCCGTAGAGCGTGTCCGTTCCGAAGCGCGGGTGGTAGACCGTAATGGACCCGTCCAGATTCAGCGTCAGCGTGTAATCGCGTAGGGATCCCTGATAATCGACCTGATCATAATCATTCAGCGTCCCCCGGAACGTCTGATTGCCTGCCGTATTCACAAATACCGTCACTGCCGAATCCTCTTAAACTTGACCTGTCCCGATCCGGGACGGCGTAAGAGGTGTCGTGCAAGGCGGGGGCCATGCGCGCGAGAATTGAGGGGCGCGCCATTGCGGCGCGCTCAGCCAGACGTCGGCGCGCCCTTGTCCCAGATGATGGCCATGAACAGCCCTTTCATCGGCTGCAGCAGCGCAATGCACAGACCGACCAGGATAATCGACAGCCCGCTGATCGTCACCCAGCTCGGCCAGTCGGTCTTGAAAACCACCCAATGGAAAGCGGGCGCGATGAGATGCCCCGCAACCAACATAGAGGCCCAGGCTGGACCATCATCGGCGCGCACTTCGCCCCAGTTCACACCGCAATTCTCGCAATGCTCCACGGGCTTCAGAAAGGCGCGAAACAGCTTGGCCTCCCCGCAATTGGGGCAGGTCGAGCGTAGCCCGCGCCAGATCTTTGGGCGCAACGGGCCAGTGGGCTTGGGGCCAGCGATGGGGTGTTGGGACATGGGCGCGCCTTAATCAGAGCTCACGCCGCGAGCAACTCCGCCACACGTCGCAGGTCCTCAACCATGGCGGGCCTTGCAGTGGGCACCTCCTCATAGCGTTGGACGCGCAGGATGTAGGACGGGTGCGAGGTGATGAAGAATTTCAGCCCGTCTTCGCGTGTGAGGACGCGGCCGCGATATTCGCCGACCTTGATCGGGCGGCCATTGATGGCGCGGGCCGCGGAGCCTCCGAGGCAAAGCACCAGCTTCGGCTTGACCAGTTCGATCTCGCGGTCGAGCCAGACATTGCAGGCCTTGATCTCGCTCGCGCTAGGGTTCTGATGGATGCGACGCTTGCCGCGGACCTCGAATTTGAAGTGCTTCACCGCATTGGTGACATAGGCCTGCTCCCGGTCGAGACCGGCTTCGCGCAGCAGATCCGTCAACAATAACCCCGCTGGTCCAATGAATGGTTTTCCTGACAGGTCCTCCTTATCCCCCGGCTGCTCTCCGACAATCATGAGCGCGGCATCGTCCGGACCCACACCCGCCACGCCTTGCGTTGCACCGTCCCACAGATCGCAGCGGCGACAGACTTCGACTTGTTCCCACAGCGCGTCGACATCGGGCGGGGACAAATCTTTCTCCACATGTTCCGGTTGAAACGTCGCCTTGTCGGCGATCGGATTGGGATCAAAGTTGAGGCTGTCCATCATCTGCCTCTCTCGTTCGCGGCTCCCCCCGATCAACTCGGGAATAAGCGCGGCCTCAGGCAGATTGTTCCAATACTTCACCGGCATTTCCGCCTTCATGGCCGCGACCTTCAGACGCGATGGATTGAAAATGGACGAATAATAGGTTTTCCACTGCTCCTCGACCACGTCCTCGCTCGGCACGTCGTCCTTGGTGCCGCCAAGCTCGAACCGCAGCGCCTCACCATTCCAGACAGCCGTGCGGTAGGGCGTGACAATGGCCCAATCCATGTTGGGAAAGCGCCGGGTGAAGAACGGCGTAGCGAGCTCGACGATAAAGTGGCTCGGCTCGAACCAGGCCATGAACTGCTCGCGGCCATCCTCCCTCTCTCCCACTTTCCTGAATCGAACAAAGGCGTGCATCTTATGCCGGTCTCGACGCACGGCCTTGTCCGCCTCCGTCAGCCAGCGAACATCGTCATCGACCGTATTGCGCATGAGCGACGGCTGGTCCTGCAAACGACACAGCAGACGGTAGAGATGATCGAACCGCGCGGGCTCCGCCACGCAAACTGCGCGCTCCGCGCGCTCGAGAAACTCCTTCGACGCCACGACCTTGCGACGCGCGGCGGGACGTGCGGCTTGACCGAAGTCGAGCGCGGGCTCCACGCGGTCGGGCGGGACGAAGCGGACTTGATCCGGGCGCAATCCGGCTGCGCAAAGCCCCCTCGCCTGTTCCCGCCAAGCGGCGAAGTCGGCGTGTTCGTCCAGATGGACGGTGTGCATTACAGCGCCAATGCCAGCTGCTCCGGCGGAGGAGCGAAGCGGGCGCGCAGGTTTTGCGTGTCGAGCAGTCCGCCCGGCTGGTAGTCTGCGGTCTGAATGAACGGCATGGCCTTGCGCGCGGTATTGGTCAGCTTGGCGAGGTCTGCCAGCCGCAGCGCCGTCATGCGCCGCGCCTCGATCAGCCGGTCCACTGTCTTCGCGCCGAGCCCCGGGATACGCAGCAGCAGATGACGCGGCGCGCGGTTCAGATCGACGGGAAATCGTTCGCGGTGGCGTAGCGCCCAAGCGAGCTTCGGGTCGATGTCGAGATCGAGCATGCCGTCATCGGTCGCCGCGTCGATCTCCGACTTCTCGAAACCATAGAAACGCAGCAGCCAATCGGCCTGATACAGCCGATGTTCGCGCATCAGCGGAGGGCGGATTGGCGGCAGGTCGAGCGAGGCGTCCTGCATGGGTGAGAAGGCGGAGTAGTAGACGCGGCGCAGACCATAGCCGGAATAGAGGTCGGTCGAAGTCGAGAGGATGTCGCTATCGGTGCTGGCGTCCGCACCGATGATCATCTGGGTTGACTGCCCGCCCGGCGCAAAGACGGGCGCCTCGGCTTTCTTCAATATGCGAGACTCACGCGCGTCCTTGGCGTCGTCGATGCGCAGTTTGAGGCCGGCCATGGCCTTGCGAATATCCGGCTGCGATTTCTCCGGCGCGAAATGAGCCAGGCTGCTTTCCTTGGGCAGCTCGACATTCACCGAGACACGGTCTGCGAGCTCGCCCGCTTTCTGGATCAACAGCGGATCGGCTTCCGGGATAGACTTCAGATGGATGTAGCCGCGGAAGTGGTGCTCTTCGCGCAAGACACGCGCGACCTCGACCAGCTGCTCCATCGTGTAGTCGGGAGACTGGATGATGCCCGAGCTCAGAAACAGCCCCTCGATATAGTTGCGCTTGTAGAAATCGAGGGTCAGGCGCACGACCTCGTCGACGGAAAAGCGCGCGCGTTCGACATTGGAGCTGACGCGGTTCACGCAATAGCGGCAGTCGAAGATGCAGAAGTTCGTCAGCAGCACCTTGAGCAAGCTGATACAACGGCCGTCCGGCGCATAGGCGTGGCAGATGCCCATGCCCTCCGTGCTTCCCAACCCCTCCTTGCCCAGCGACGATTTGGTCTTCGTGCCCGAGCTGGCGCAGGACGCATCATATTTCGCGGCATCCGCGAGGATGGCAAGCTTATCGATGAGAGTGCGTTTGGTCACGATTTTGCTTAGAACGAAACGTGAACATGGGCAAGCGCGCGTGCACGCCGCTGCTGGCTAACTGTCAGTCGGTGAAGCGGTGTTCCGGGGCAGCCTTGCGGCTGCGGGGTGCTATCGCTCGAGCCGAACGTGCTGACCGTCGAGGCGGACTTGCTCGATCGGCACGCGGCGGCCGTCTGACAACTCGATCATGGCGACGCGACGTTCTTCGGGATCGACTAGCATTTCGGTCACTTCGCCCAGATCGCCAGTGACGTCGGAAACGGCACGGCCGCGCAAATCCTGGTCCTCGTCGAGCAGCAGGAACTCGTCCACGGGCTTATAGACCTTGGTCGGTGGGGTGATGCGCATTCCGGTTTCGGTCAGGGATGTGATACGTTGCATGGCATAGCTCGGATTGGCAGCGGCTTGAATGCCGTCACCCCTATTTTACCCGCGTGGCGAAATCTTGTTCCCGTCGCGCTGCTTTCGAGACGCACCTCATCAGTGCTTTTTGTCGCGATTTAACTTCGCGCAAGTTTGGTAAGAAAGATTACGCGGTCGTTAATCTCTTTCGGAACCCGGAGCGCCCTGAAGCCGTTAGTCGATTGCAATTGATCGGGGCACACCCCCGAAAGCAGGAGAATACCATGAAACTTATGACCGCAACCGCCGCCGCTCTTGCCGCGACCGCCATGATGACGACCACAGCCGCAGCCGGCGACTACAACAAGGCGGAGATGAAATCTTCCGCCATGCAGCAAGGTAAGATGACCAAGATGGTCAAGACCATCGACGCCGACGGCGCCGTCTCTACCATGACCGTTGACGCCACGCCGATGGAGACGCGCAAAACAGCCGTGCTCGGCGCGCTGGCCGAGCAAAACTCCGATGCCTATGTCGTTCAGGACCAGTCGGGCGAGCTGTTCATCAACCATATCGTGCCGCTGTCCGAGCTGCCCGATCCGTCTCTGGAGGTCCGGGAAGTGCAGACCTACACAACCGAATATCGCGGTATGGTTTTCACCAACCGCGTTGTGTCTGAGTAAGTCCTCGCGACATTACAGACTGAAGACGGGCTTCCCTTTCGGGGGGAGCCCGTTTTTTCATGCCGTAACCGTGCCCGCTTTCGTTAAGGTCCCACTATGCCCAATTCATCCGACCCCGCTTTTGATACGACCAAGCTGGAACCCTTCCCCGAGACGCTGGACGTCATGACAGCCCGCCATGCGCGTGAACAGGCGATGCTGGAGCGGGTAGAGAAGCTGGCCAACAATATGGATGCGGCCTTCAATATTCCCGGCACCTCGATCCCGATCGGTTGGGACACGATCATTGGCCTGGTGCCGGTCGCGGGCGACACGGTCTCGCTGGGCATTGCTGGCTATATTGCGAGCCATGGCACGGTACTCGGCGCGAGGAAGCGCCACTTCGTCGCCATGGGCGGCAATATTTTCGTGGACTGGTTGATCGGTCTCATCCCGGCGCTGGGTGACATTCTCGATATCGGCTGGCGTGGCAATCTGCGCAATGCGACCCTGTTGCGACGGCTGGCCGAAGAACGCTGGGCGAAAGAACGCGCCGAGGCAGGCGTCATCGACGCTTAGTCACGACCGCCTCGTTACAAACTACGACACCCACTTATTTTTGGGGCATAAAAAAGCCCGCTGCGATCGCTCGCAGCGGGCTTCTTTTTTGATGTCCTGTGAGGACTAGCGCTCGTCGAGATCCGCATCGACGTCGACATCGACATCGACGTCGAGATTGTCGCCGAGATCATCCGCTTCCGGACCTTCCTGCGGTGGGGTAATGTCGATGGTTGGGACGCGGAAGTCGACTTCCTTCGAACCGACGTCGATGTCTGCGACGTCAACGTCGATGGCTGGCATCTGGCCACCCTCAACGGAGACTTCCGGCAGCTCTGCAGTCTGCGTCAGGTCGATATCGGTGAGGTAGATTGCAGCGGCGCCGATGGCGAGCAGCGCCAGGCCACCAATGATCCAACCGGCTGTCTTGGAGCCGGTGTCGGCGTCCTTGTGGTAGACCTTGATGTCGTCGGTATCAGTAGTCGTGTAGACTGTCTTTTTGTCGTAATTGCTCATGGGGTTTTCCTTTCGGGAAGTTTATCGTTGTGTGGGAGGGGGCGTCGTTGCGGGGGTGTCCCGGTTAGACGGCGGCGTTTTTGGAACGGGGTCCAAAGAAATACCAGGCGATGACACCGAACACGCTGAAAATCAGCATGGCCAATGACCAGAGCACTTTGGGCACGATCTCTTCAGATGAGGTCCAGACGTTAAACAGACCCCAGATTGTGAAGATCGTCCATAGGATGCCAATAATGGTTCCCATTGTTTCTCCTTTCGGTTTGAGGCGTGATTGCCTTGCCCTTTCACAACGGAGTGACAGGCTTAGCGTTCCGAAATAGATTGCTGGCAATTAATTGAAGCGCGCTCTCCAATAATAATTCCAGGAACTTCCCCAGGGGTGTGGAACGCAATGCCCCGCTCCCGAATTGAAAGGCTGAACACGGTCGTCGCCTCACGATTATACCGTCCGAACAGCCGCCGTATTTGGAGAGCGTATATGTCGGCTTTGCCCAATATCCTGCGCTACTCCTCGACGGACGAGCCGGGCATTTCGCGGCGTCGTCGCGGGCGCGGCTTTTCCTATCACCTGCCGGACGGTGCACTGCTTCGCTCCGAGCGGGAGCTGGCGCGCATCAAGCAGTTGGGACTGCCACCCGCCTATTGTGATGTCTGGATCTGTCGCGATGGCCACGGCCACTTGCAGGCAGTGGGAACGGACGCTCGCGGTCGTCGCCAATATCGCTACCATGCGGATTGGAGCGCCTATCGCGCGCAGCTGAAATTCGACCGATTGGAATCCTTTGGACGCGCCCTTCCCCGGTTGCGCGACCGGGTTGAACACGACCTTCGTCGCAATACGCCGGATCGCGATCAGGTCTGCGCGGCACTGATCCGACTGATCGATCGCACGGCGCTGCGGATGGGCTCGCAGCAATATGCGCAGACCAACAAGACCTTTGGCGCAACGACCCTGCGCTCCCGTCACCTGACGCTGGACGGCGCGACCTTGAAGCTCACATTCCGGGCCAAGGGTGGCAAGCGTGTGCGCAAGCAGGTCTCAGACCGACGGCTGGCGAATGTGCTGGAGCGGATCGACGATCTACCAGGCCATCCGCTCTTTACCTATGTCACGGGTGACGACGAAATCCGGCAGCTCGGCTCGGACGACGTCAATCGCTACATCGGTGAGACGATGGGCGAACACGATGGGCCGGGTCGGTTCACGGCCAAGACCTTCCGCACCTGGCACGGCAGCGTCGCCGCCTTGGATTATGCGGTAGAGGCCGAGGGGCCGCTGACGATCAAGGCCATGTCCAACGCTGCCGCCGCGCGACTTCACAACACGCCGAGCATTGCGCGCTCCAGCTACATCCACCCGGCCGTGATCAAACTCGCGGAAATGGAGCCGGAAGATTTCAAGGCCGCCTTGGACGCGCTTGACCTGCGCCGCGCACCCAACACTTTGCCAACCAATGAGAAGCGATTGATCGCACGCATTTCGGGCTGAGAGCCCCGGCTGGCACGTCGCTTGGGAACGAAGCGGCCGGTAATTTCGTTGGAGTCCATGAATATCTCGGCGCACGCCCCTTACGAAAGACCTCACATGATCCGCTTCCTCCTCCGCACCGTCCTGGCCACCGCGCTGTCCTTTGCCGTGAAAAGCTATCTGGAAGGCGAATTCGGAAACAACAAGCGCATCCATTAGAGCGGCTTGCAGTCCACAAGAAAGCCCGCCGGACTCGGCGGGCTTTCTTGTGCCGTTGAAATCGCTCTAATTGCGGGTGACGTCCGCGCCGTAGAGCGGCACCGAGCTAACGCTCATCTTGGCAGAGCCGTCCACCACCTGCTTGGAATAGACCAGATAGATCAGCGAGTCGTTCTCCGCGTCATAGATGCGGCGGACCGAAAGCTTCTTGAAAATAATCGACTGGCTCTGCCGAAAAACCTCCTCGCCCTTGGCGCGCAGCTCGATGTCGCCGATCACCACGGGGCCGGTGATGACACAGTTGATCGAACCATTGGACGGGTTCTGAAACCAGTCGCCCTTGCGCAGGCGGTCGATTACGGAGCGGTCGAAATGCGCCATGTGGCAGACGACGCCCTGCACCTTCTCGTCGCGTAGTGCCTCGACCTTGATCTCATTGCCGGTCCAGTCGTTATTGATCTCGGCCACTTCGCCGCCCGTGCCCCCGCAAGCCGTCAGAAGTGCGGCCGTGCCGATAAGAAGGAGGTTACGCATGACGAAAGACTTTCAGGAGGGCGGCGTCCTGCAGCTACGTTTGAGCACCGGCAGCGTTCCACCACGGCTGGACACAGCGGCAAATCGACCAAGAGGATTGCGTTCAGCAACTTCCACAGAGTTCAATTACGACTTTCAACATCAGATAACCTTTCACTGGGAACCGCCGACCAAGCCGCGCGTAGTGTAGAGTGGAAGGCAAATATGACTGGCAACACTGACATACACGCGAAACGCGTGCTGATTGTGGAGGATGATGCGTTCATCGCTCTCGATCTCGAGGACGTCTTCATCGACGCCGGGTTCGAGGTCGTCGGGATAGCCGCCTCCGTCGAATCCGCTCTGTCCCTTGTCCGGGAGACCGAGATCGATGTGGCCGTCCTCGATTACAATCTGGGCGTCGAGACATCGATCGCGATCGCCATCGAGCTCGATTCGCGCGGGATCCCATTCCTGTTTCTGTCGGGGCAGACGCGCCGCGTCGTGCTGGACAATTCAGGCATAGAGCCGCTCGTGCTCAACAAGCCCTTCATACCCGCACATCTTGTCACGGAAATACGCAAGCTGTTCAAACAGGGCGGCTGATCCCGCTAATAGCCATAAGGCGGTGTTCCCATCAGCCGTTCGACTTGTGCCGGTGCCAAGCCGCTTTCGCGGATGGCAGTTTGCAACTTCTTGATTTCGGCATCGACCGCAGGCTTGTGACGGTCCGGCGCGCGTTGCCGCAGATTGTGAAGCATGCTCAGACTACAGCGCGCGGCGTTGGTGTCGGCCGCCACATATTGGCGGCTTTGGCCGAAAAAGCAGCCGAGTAGCCGCTCGAACCCAACCGACTGCGCCCAGAGGCGCGGCGTTCCCGCGTCGTCGGCCAGACAGTCCGGCTGTTCTTCACGATTCATCATGGCGCTGCAGGACGTTTCGAACCAATGCAGGCAATTGATCGCCGTGAACGGGTCATTCACCCCAGGCGACAGCGCGCGGGCCGCGATCTCTACGAGTTCGTCTGCGAGAAACAGCAGATTCTGGTGCGCCGTCCGTTCGTCGCCCTGCGCAATAAAGGTCTGCAGGGATTTGTTTCCGCTCTCTTTGCTCTCTCGCAGCACATCGTCGGCGGCTCCATCATCGGCGATGACGTCCATCAGCGGATCGCCCTCGACCAGAAATTCGCCCGGCACGCAGCGCAGGCGAACGCGCACGCGGTGTTCCTTCGCCCAATCCAACAACCCCGACAAACTGACCGCTTGTACAAAGCCGCTCTCCGGCGCGCGCAACGTCCGGCATTCCTTGCTATCGAACGGATCGCCCATGCGCGAGACATCGACCGTGTCGATCCCTGCGCCGTGCGGAAAGACGCCGTCGCGGATCTGCTTGGTGAGTTGGCGCGCCACCTTGGCGGTAAGTTTCCCGACATTCAGCGTTTCCGGGATGTGGTGGACGAAGAAAACGAGCACCGCGACGCTGACCCCGGTCAGCAGCATGGCCGTCAGCACCGATAAGCTAGGGTTCAGCCCCATCAGATTGTCATTCGCGCCCGTGCGCGCCGCTGTCACCGTCCGCAGCACCATGAGGCAGTAGAGAAATGTCGCGAGGAACATGCCCAGGCAAATCTGGTTCGCTCGATCGCGCATGAAGTTGCTGATCAGCCGCGGGCCGTATTGCCCCGACGCCGTCGTCACGGCGACCATTGTCAGCGAAAACGTCACAGCCGCCACGCTGATCATCGAGCCCGCAATGACGGACAATATGTTCTTCGAGCCCTCGACGGTGCCCGCATAGAACCAGCCGAGCATCTCCGTGATCTGATCCTGGAACGCCAAATCGATGCGGGTCATGGTGAAAGCGAGCAACACCGCGGCGACGCACATCAAACCCGGGATGAAGTAGTAGCTGGCCCGCAGCGCGAGCCACGCCTGAATGAATGACGCGCGCATCTAGTTTTTCGTATCCGCGCTCGTATCGGTTTTCGCGACGTCGGACGGTTTAGAGTCCATGCGCACGACATGCGGGAACGGGATCTCGATACCGGCTTCGTCGAGCGCATATTTGATGGCCCGCACGGCCTCGCCGCGAATGCGGACCTGCTCGGCGCGTTCGGCCTGCGTCCACCAGCGGGCCTTCACATTGACGCTACTGTCGCCCAACTCCCAGGCAAAGGCGTCGGGCTTGGGCTCGTCCATGATGCCGTTGATCTTGCCGAGCTCCGCTTCCATCAGCGACAGCGCTTCGTCGATATCGGCATCGTAGGAAATACCGACCGTATATTCTCCGCGCGACAGCGCCGTGCGCGTCTTCACTACGACGGGATTGGTGTAGAGCTGACTGTTGGGGATCAGCACGTGCTCTCCGTCATAGGTCTTGATGATGGTCGCGCGGGTTTCGATCTCTTCTACGGTGCCCTCGAAGCCGCCAGCCTCGATCTGGTCGCCGATGGTGAACGGTTTGCGGATCAGGATCAGCATGCCGGCGAGCCAGTTCTGCAAGATATCCTTAAACGCAAAACCAATCGCGACCGAGCCGATTCCGAGCGAGCCGACCAACGTGCCGAGATCGATCGACGGGGCGACGATAGTCAGCGCGAGCGCAAGCCCCACGACGGAAAAGACGATCTTGGCGATACGGCCGAGCGCGAGACCCAGAGAGGGCCGCTCGTGATCTCGAAACCGCGTTGTGACTTGCCGCTTGGCAAAGCCGGACAGCCACCAGAAAAACAGCAGCACCATCAGCGCCACCACGATATTCGGCAGCATGGTGATCAGGCCGTCAAGCCAATTGTCTAGCCGCTCTATCGCCGCACCGGGCGAGAGATCGATTTCGCCGGCCTTATCCGCACCGACGGCGTCGCTCGCCGCATTGGCTGCGTCATTTGTCTGGTCTTGCATCATCGTCCCCCTCGCCCTTCGGCTACGCCTTGGAGACTTCGCTGTGGGATTTCAGCACGCGGTCGCCATCGTCCTGCTCGAT
>CALDUL010000100.1 GCA_937923575.1 uncultured Algimonas sp. | reverse complement strand
TTCTTGCGCGCGCGTGTGGACTGGCCGGACGTCAGCCGCTCGTCCAGATCGACGCCGCCGCCAGATGCGAGCCGGCGCACGATCCGGCGCTCGGCCCGCACCGCACCGTGGGCGGCGATGAACGCGATCCACATGGCGAGGCTGAGGAACAGCAGCGCCGTGACGATCACGAAAGAGGATGAGAAGGAGAGGCTCATATCGACGGATCAGATCTTGAAATTGATCATTTTGCGCATGACCATATTCCCGATGAACATCCACACCATGACGCCGCCCAGCACGGGACGGATCAGGTGATGGTCCCAGACTTCGGAGTAGAATTCCGGGCTCATCACGTTGATCGCCATGAACAGCAGGATGGGCGCTGCGTTTAGGATCATGGCGCTCATTCGGCCCTCCGCGGACGCGGCCTTGATCTTCAGCCGCATCTTCTGGCGGTCGCGAATGGTCTTGGCATTGGCGCGCAGCAGCTCGGCCAGATTGCCGCCCGTGCGTTCCTGCAATCGCACCATGGCGGAGAACAGCTCGAAGTCCTCGTGCCCGACGCGTTCGGCCATGCGCTGCACGGCTGTGCCGGTCGCGGAGCCAAAAGCGATTTCGTCGGACGCGATGCCGAATTCCGAGCCGATGGGATCGGCCATTTCCTTGCCGACCAGCTTCATGGCGACGGGCACGGGATGCCCCGCACCCAATGATCGCACGACCACGTCGATGGCTTCGGGCAGTTGAGTGACCGCCTTTTTGCGTCGGCGCCCGACGGCCATGCGCAGCAGCAAAAGCGGCAGCGTCGCGCCGGGGATCATCCCGGGCAGCGCCCAGGCCACATGTCCGAATTTCAACGCGATCAAGACACCGCTGATCAGTCCAGCGCCGAGCATGGCGACATAGATCCATACCGCGCCGAACCGCGTGCCGCTCTGCACCACCATGCGCCCGATATGCTCGTGAAAGCGCGCGGCGTGGCCGAGCTTGTCGAGACCGCGCTTGCGGCGCAGATGGCTCAGCACTGTCGTCGGTGTCGCGCCGGATGAGAGCAGTTGCAGCCGATGATTGGCGGCGCGTATCTGCCGCCGCGCCTGACGTCCCATGCCGATCAGGGCCTGGAGCAGCGCAAAGCCCGCGCAGAAAAACAGCGCATAGGCGACCCAGACGGTCGCGGGATTATCGAGCGCTGCGCTCAACCCAGCCGCTCTTTCAGCGTCAATTCGCTCATGGGGCCAGATGCAATGGTGCGCGGCTCGAACAGCCCTTCGGGCAGCGGAATGTCTCGGGTCGTGATCTCGTGCAGGCATTTCGGTCGGATTCCCGTCGCGCGAAACTCGCCGATGACGCTGTGGTTCGGGCCGGTTCCGGTGCGGGTGTAGTTGAAGATCTCCTGCATCTGGATGACCGCGCCTTCCATGCCGGTAACTTCGGCAACACTTGTGATCTTGCGCTGCCCGTCGGATAGGCGTTGCGCCTGCACGATCAGACCGACCGCGCTGGCGATCTGCCCGGCCACGGCTTCGGGTGTGATCTTCATGTCGCCCATGGCGACCATCTGCTCCAGCCGGGTAATGGCATCGCGCGGCGTGTTGGCGTGCAGCGTCGCCATCGAGCCCTCGTGGCCCGTGTTCATGGCCTGGAGCATGTCGAAGGCTTCCTCGCCCCGGACCTCGCCCAGAATAACGCGGTCCGGCCGCATGCGCAGGGCGTTCTTGACCAGGCCGCGCTGGCGGATCTCGCCCTTGCCCTCAATGTTCGGTGGCCGCGTTTCCATGCGCGCGACATGGGGTTGCTGCAGCTGCAGCTCGGCCGCGTCCTCGATGGTGATGAGGCGTTCCTTGTGGCTGATCGACTGCGAGAGCGCATTGAGCAGCGTCGTCTTGCCAGAGCCCGTGCCGCCCGAGATCAGGATCGTCACCCGCGCCTTGCACGCTGCCCATAGGAATTGCGCAACGCAGTCCGGAATGGCGTGAAAGCCGACGAGCTTGTCGAGCGTCAGCGGCGTCTTGGAGAATTTCCGGATCGAGACCAGCGGGCCGTCGACCGCGATCGGCGCGATGGCCACATTGACGCGGCTGCCATCCGCAAGGCGCGCATCGCAGAGCGGCTGGCTCTCGTCGACGCGGCGGCCGACATCGGCAACGATGCGATTGATGATGCGCAGCAGATGTGGCTCGGACGCAAAGCGCACGGGCGAGGGTTCCAGCTCGCCGCCGCGCTCGACAAACACATTCTCATGACCATTGATCAGTATGTCCGACACGCTCTCGTCTGACAGCAGCACCTCCAGCGGTCCGAGCCCGGTCATTTCATCGGTGACGCCGTCGGCCAGTTCGGCCAGCTCGACATTGGTGAGCTTCAGCTTCTCCTGCCGCGCCATCTCGCGCACCGCATCCAGCACCTGCGCTTTCAGGGCCGGGCGGTCGAGACCGTCGAGCAGGGACAGATCGACCTCGTCCAGCAGCCGCGCGTGCAGCCGGATGCGCATGTCGAGCATGGGGTCGACTTCGGGTTTGGGGTCGCGTTTCGGAGCGGTGGGAGGCGGCGTTGGCTTGCCGGCCGGTTGTAGAGCAGCTTTTTGTTGGACAGTCTGAGGCTCTACCAATTCGATCAGGCTCTCCGGCCCATCCGCGGCAATGGCTGAGAGTTGCGCCATGCCCATATCGCCCGACAGCTCTTGCGCGCCCGTGTCCAGAACATCGGTCGGCGCCTCCAGAGGCACCGATCCCAGTTCGTCATAGATGGCGCCAAAACGTCCCGGCATATGCGGTCTCCAACCCTTGTCGGCACTGTGGCGCGTCCGTCTCAAAGCGCCGTTAGGGGGCGCGGTTAGCGAAGACTTAAGCGGCGCTGCGTTGGGCGGTTGCGTGCGGCTCTTCCCTTGGGTCCAACGATGCGTCCAGCGATGCGTCCGGGTGGGCGGCCGCGACTGCCAGACAGATCTTGTCCGCCAGCTGTTCGATCGCGAGCGCATAGCGGCAATCGGGTTTCAGGCTGATCAGCGGCTCACCCGAATTGATCGCCGCGCGCAGCGGTTCGGGGTCCATGGGCAGGCTGTGGAATGCGGGCTCGCCCAGCGCGGTCTGCACATCTCTGAGGTCGAGGCTGCCCCGCCCCCCGCGCCGCTCATGCTTGGTGATGACGGTCTCCAGCGCGCGGCCCATCTGCCCGAGAGCCGGGGCGAGTTGCGCGCGGCGCAGGCGCGCCATGTGCAGGCTTGGCACGGACAGCTCCGCCATGATTGCGCTGACATCGGCCCCGGCCAGCACAGAAGAGGTCCAGGGCTCGAACCGGCGCGGCAGGTCGATCACGATATGGTCGAACAGCTGCGTCGCCGCATCCAGCAGTGCCAGCACGGTCCGCGGGGAGACAATGCCGTCGGTCCCGTTGGGCGCGCTCAGCAGCGCCACGCCGCCGACCGTCTGATGCGCCATCACCGACACGACGGAGGCGTCGATCTGCGCGGCCGGGCGGGAGAGGTCTTCGGCCGAGATCGTCGGCAGCAGGTCGAGGTGGTGCGCGCAGGCGCCGGTCTGGAAATCCATGTCGATCAGCGCCACGCGGGGGCCGTCCGTCATGCGCTGCATCTGGGTGCGTCCGACGGCCGCGCGCGCGGCCAGCGACATGGCGAGCGCGCAGGCGGCCGAAGTCGTGCCGACACCACCGGTCGCGCCGATCAGCGCGGTCAGAGTGGCAGGCGGCAGGGGCGCTGGTGCGCGACTGGCCTTCCGGTTCGGCTTTCCGTCGACACGGGGGTCTGTCTTTCGCTTGTTCTTCGGGCTTTTTTTCTTGGGGCTTCGGAATTTAACCATCGAGGTCTTCTCCCATCAGGCTGGCGGAAACGGCGGGCAGGGTCCGGAAGCGCCCAGGCAGCACGCCGCCCAGCAATGCGGTTTTCAGCTCGCGCTCGGCAATGGTGACGGTGACCAGCGGCGGCGTCTTGCGCTGGCCGGGCTCGGCGGCAGTTCCCACATAGCGCACGGACACGTCATCTGGAGTCAGACTGTTCATCACATCGCACATGCCGCGCCGCTCACGCGTCGTCGCACCGCATTGGAGGTCATTATCGGGACCATGCACGAGGCGCTCCATCACGTCGCTGCGATAGCTCCCCGAGCTGCAGCGCTTCGTGTTGCCGGTGCAGGTCACGTCATACCCACCGCTCGCCTCGACCACGGAGAGGGTGACGGGCGTGCTGAGCGCCGCGAGGCGTGCGCCGTGGCGCGCGGCATTCTGCGCGGCGCTGTGCTGGGAATAGGCATAGCCCGCTTCGACCGCGCCAACCGTCAGCATGATCATGATGGAGCAGATAAACGCCATCTCGACCGACACCGAACCGGATTCGGATTTCTTGAACCGCGCAAAGCTCATCGCGCGAGCCTTGTCTCGTAGTGGCCGCGCACTTCCAGCGTGCCCTTGGACAGACCCTTCAGCAGGCCAATGCCCTCATAGGGAACAGCAGCGGAGAGCTGCACGATGCGCACATCATTGGCGCCGCGGTAGACCGTCTTGTCCTCGTCGTCCTGGCCGCGGATGGCAATAGACACGTCAGCAGCCGTCCAGCCCTCGATGCGCGGCGGCGCGCCGGCGACCGTGTCTCCGCTGACCGCGATATAACGCGCGCGTTGCTGGTCGGCCGTGCTCGCTGCGCCCGCTGCCAGATAGCTCCCACCCGCCGTCAGTCCCGCCTCCATGCGGTGCGTCTGCTGATAGAGCAGCGACGCATCGACCGCGCCGAAACCCAGCAGGATCAGCACGGGCAGCAGGATCCCCGCCTCGACCGCCGCGCCTCCGAATATGTCCCCACCAAAAGACCGCATTACCGCACCAGTGCCACCCGGTCGCGCGCGCGGCGATCCGTTTTCGGGTCGACCATGCCGACGACTTCGCCGCGCAGCACATTGTCCTGACCCTTGCCCATGGGGGCTGTCAGAAAGACGCGCGCAAAGCCTTCGACCGGGATCGGCCCCGCACGGCCAGCCATGGAGATGCCGCTGTCCTGAACTTCGCCGCAATTGACGACGGCGACGGAGATCACGCGGCGGTCCTCATCGGCGCTGGTGTTCATATTACACTGCGGCAGACCCTCTTCGGGCGTCTTGGCCCACTGCTTATAGGTCTTCTTGCCGGGCACGGAGTTGTTTTCGATTTCCCAACGGTACATGGCGTAGCGCGACGGCGGCGTGGACGGGGTGACGGTGCCGCCATTGCGCGAGCTAAGGTGGTAAGTGACGCCGTCAATGGTAATTGAATTGAAGCCTGGGTGGTTCAACTGCATGTAGCCATAGAAGTCCCAAGCACCATTGCCGATGTTGCTGCCGAGCTGTGGGTCATGCCCGCTGTCGCCTGGCAGGCCCATGGCGGCGTTGCTCGGCACGGGCTTACAGACATTGCCGCCCTTGCCCTTTCCACCAGTGACATAACCCTTCAACACGTTTTCGGCTGGCGCATAGATCGGGTCGTTACTCATTCTCTTGAACGAGCCCTCATAGATGTCGAAGCGCGTGTTCACGCCTTGGCGCATGGAGGCGATTTTGCCGGGGCGCAGCATGACGCCCGCGCTTTGGCTGACACAGACCGACGACACATCGCGTGCGAACTCGTCGACGAGATCACTCGTGCCGCTGTTGTTGTCGAGCGGGTCGAGCCACCCGAAATTGCCGGGCGTATATTGGCTGTTGCCGCCGACGCCGACGAAGGTGATCTCGCGGCGCTGGAAGTCGGCACGGGTCGCCGCCTGCGCAAAAGACAGGGAGCTGCCCTCGAACGGATTGCAGATGAACACGGGCGCAGAGCCGCAGACGCCCTGATCCAACCCGGCCGTGGCGCGCGCGCTCAAGCTCACGTCGGCGAATTTACCCGACAGGCTGACGGGGAAGAGAGTGCCGACCGTCTTGGGATCGACGCGGACTTCGACATAGCGGGCCTCGGACGGGGCGTAGGTGCGCACACTGTCGGTATTCTCAGACCAGCGCGGGCTGGGCAGCTCTTTTAGAAAACGCACTTCAGAGACGGTCACCGGGCTTTCCGCGCCGGCCCCGCTGCGCATGGAGTTCTTCAGCAGATTGTTCACGGCGGCTTCGGCGCGGGTCATGCTCGTGGCGGTCTGGTCGAGCTCGGCCGCGCCCGCTTTGGCCAGCGCATCGGCGGCCGATTGCAGGTCGTTATCCAGCGCTTGCAGGCGGGACACATCGACGGTCAGCGCCGCCCCCACGGTCATGGTCGGCACGGCAAAGGCGGCCCATATGGCGACCGAGCCCTGCGCGGCGCGGGAGAATGTCCTGATGATGCTGAAGACAGATGGTTTGACTGGGGGGAGAGTCATGTCGGTCCTTCCTCTTGGGCGGTCTATTCGTTCACGGTTTCGAGCTCGACCTCGCCCGCTTCATAGGTCTCCAGCGCAAGACGCTGACGCGCGGGATTGGGTGGGATGTAGGTGTTGGCTTTTTGCTCGGCCGCGGGCGCAACAAATTGGGCCGTGCGGTTATGTTCGACAGAGGATCCGAAGTTGGCGCTGAGCCCTGCGCTGGCCGGCTTGGCGCTGGCGCAACCACCGAGCCCGATGCAGACGCTCGCCGATGCCAGACACAGCAGTGCCAGCAGAGCGCGGCCTCTCGGACCGGTTCGGCGCTGGTTGATGAGCGGTCGGTCGAAGCGGGAGAGATCAGTAGCGGACATAGTCGCCTCCTTGCGTTCCACTCGACAGCTGGCCGAGCAGAAATGCGCCCGCGTCGGAGGGCATGGCCTCGTCGCTCAGCGGTGTGCGCAGCTCGGAAATATCGGCAACGGGTTGGGCCAGACGCGGCGTCACGATGATGACGAGCTCGGTCTCGGATTGCTGGTAGCGTGTGGAGGAGAACAGCGCGCCGATGACGGGCAGGCTGCCCAGCCACGGTACCTGATCGCGCGAATTGGAGCTGTCGTTCTGCAACAGGCCCGCAATGGCAAAGCTCTGGTCGTTGCGCAGCTCCACCGTCGTCTTGGCACGGCGTACCCGCAGCCCCGGCACTTCGACGCCGCCAAGGCGGACAGAATTGACCGTGTCGAGCTGCGAGACTTCGGGCGCAACGCGAAGATTGATCACACCGTCGGGCAGCACGGTCGGGGTGAAGGCCAGGCCGACACCGAATTTCTGATAGGTGATGCCGATCTGGCCGTCCTCGCCCGGGATCGGGACGGGGAACTCGCCGCCCGCCAGGAAGCTGGCCGACTCGCCGCTCATGGCGACGAGGTTCGGCTCGGCCAGCGTGCGGATCACGCCCTTGGATTCGAGCGCTTCGATCTGTGCGTCCAGCGCCGCGCCGCCAATGCCGCCGCCGAGCAGACCTTGCACGACCGAGCCACCGATCTGGCCGAGGTTGGTGCCTGCGGAGAAATCACCGGGGTTGAGAATACCGTCGGTCAGGCCGCGGCTGGTGGTCAGGCCGATGCCAAGCGAACGGATGGCGTCGCGCGAGGCTTCGACGAAGCGGACTTCCAGCATGACCTGGTGGCTGTCGCGGACAGAGAGGCCGTTGGTGACGCGTTCCGGCGCGAAGGCCTGCGCGATCTTCTCGGCGCGGTCCATGATGCCGATCGATGACACATCGCCCGACAGATAGACGCCGCCCGCCATGGGCCGGACCTGCACATCTTCGCCGGGCAGGGTTTCGTACAGAGCGCGCTTCAGCTCAGCGAGATCGAAACCGACACGCACATCGACGACGTCAACAAGCTGTCGATCCGCGTCATAGAGCATGACATTGGTCTTGCCGCCGCCCTTGCCGAGCAGCTGAAAAGAGCGGTCGGACATGACGACAATGTCCGCAATGTCCGGATTGGCCACGCGCACTTCGGCAAAGGCCTGATCTGTCTGCATCACGACCATATCGTCGACCGTCACCTCGGCGCGTGTGCGCTGCGAGCGGTCCGTGTCGACGCGCGTACCCGCCCAGGCGTCTTGCGAAACGGACAGGGCCATGAGTGCAGCGAGCGCGAAGGGGGTGAGGCGTTTGAGCATTCTAGCGTCCTCCCGCCAACACGGCGTCGTCAGTCGATGGGGCGGCCGCAGCGGCGCCGGGATAGGCTGGATCAGACGACTCGAGGCTGGCCGCTTGCACAGCGTGTTCACGACGCACCGTCACGCGCTCGACAATGTCGCCGCGGACGATCTTGACCCGCGCGCGGTCGTCAGCCGGTTCAGCTGCCGGCTTCGGTTTCGGCTTGCGGCGGATGACGGGTTTGGGTGTGGAGACACGCGCGGCGCGGGCCAGCCGGTCGGAGCGCATATCCGGCGCGACGATCAGCTGTGTCTCGCCCGTTCCGCGCAAGGCGAGGCTGATCCGACCGGACAGTTCCGCGAGTGCGAGCACCTGCAGGTCGCGGCGATCGACTTCGAGCGTGACGGTGCGCGCGACCGACGGGTCTGGAATACGGGCTGCGTTCTGGTCGACACCGAGCACGCGCACCGCCTGGAGCAGGATCGTGGAGTCGTAGATTTCCGGCTCCGACGTGTTCGGCCGCTGGGTGATATGCATGACGTCGACCAGGTCGCCCGGCACGACAAAGCCGCCGACGCCCGTGTTCTGATCGACCGGAACAGCACTCGCGACATAGCCGGGACGGATGGTGGCCGACAGGGCGGCCGTCTCGCCGGGGCCGCTGATCTCGTCGTCGAAGAGAGGAGCGTAGGCGCGTATGTCGCGCAAGGCGACGCGCATGGTGTTTGCGCTCAGGGGCTCAGCACCGGGTGCGGCTTGGAAAATGTCCTCGACCGTTTCGAACGTGCCGAGTGGCACCAGATCTTCGGGATAGTCGGCCAGCTGGAAGCTGCTGGGAGAGAGCGGTTCGCCAAAAGCAATATCGTGGCTGGCGACGACGACAGTGGTGGTGGCGGCGCGGAAAGTCTCGGCGGGGACGAAATTCTCGGCAAGGGGGACGTCGCGGAATTCGTCCTCCACGGCCGACGCAATCCAGCTGCGCGCAAGGATGACGGCCAGCGTTCCGAAGGCCAGCGATGCACCAAGCATGATGAGCGTGTTCGAGCGCATGCAACCATCCCGCGCTGCTCCGATAGAACCCGGCCATCCCACCGACCTTATTCGGCACACCGGGCGGAGCAGACACAGTCGGGTCCCGGCGCGAGTTCAACGTCCCATGGAGTCCCTCAAGGAAGCGTGTGAGGACAGGGTTGGAGAAGGGCGAAGGTTCGCGCTTAGCAAAGTCTTAAGGTTTGGCCGGCCGGGGCTGCGCCGCCGCTATGCAACCGCCGCTCAGCCTCCCCATAAATGCAGGGTGAACAGCTGCACGCACCGCCCGCCGCCTTATGTTTGCGTTAACGCTGCGGGGGTAACCTTTGCCGAACACACCGAGCCGTCATCAATGGACGGACCGCAAAGGAGATCTGTCATGCGTTTTGCGCCCGCACTCACATTCGCCGCACTGGTCGCGCTGACGGCCACACCCGCCCTCGCCATGGACGCCAAGCAGACCATCGAGCGCGAAGTGTCCGTCACCCAAGCCGACGGCTCTGTCCTGATCTCGCGCCAACCCGCCGATCTGGTGAAGCCGGGCGATGCGCTGATCTATACGCTCGATTTCGTGAACACCGAATCCGAGGCCGTCACGGGTATCAATATGGCGATGCCCGTCCCGTCCGAAGTGCGCTTCGTCGAAACGGTCGATGCGCTGGCCAACAGCACGGTGAGCTATTCAATCGACGGTGGACAGTCCTATGCTGGCCTCGACAGCCTGCAGGTCGCCAATGCCGACGGCACAACGCGCCCGGCGTCTAACGACGACATTACCCATGTGCGCTGGACCATCGACCGCGCCATTCAGGTCGGCGAGCAGGGCATGGTCGCGTTCCGCGGAGAGCTTCGCTAAGCGCTCATCCCGGCTTTTGAACGCTGCCTTTGCGCACCGTTTTTTTTATCCCCAGACAATGAAACCCGGCTCTTCCCATGGGGAGGCAGCCGGGTTTTTCATGTCCGCAATCGTCACCTTTCCAAATTGAAATGTAGTCATTGGTCAGTTGTAAAGGGTGTTGACAGAGGCTTAATGGCCAAGACGCAGAATCCAGCCAAATAACTGAAATAGCAGAGAAAAAATATCCCTGAACAGGACCTGAACGGGGATAATTAGGACAAGTGTTAACCATGGCTCTTGGGGGCGATTTAACCATCGGACGTTAGTTTCCGTCGGGTCACAACACCCGAAAGAGGAAAACTGGATCATGACGCGACTGACAAAATTAACCGCTGGGCTGATGGGCGCGACCGCGCTTGTCGCCCTCTCCGCACCGGCCTACGCCGTCGGTACGGCCGCCAGCACATCGGTGGAAAACACCTTCTCGCTGACCTACGACACAGGTACAGACACACGGACCATCACCAATGACGGCGTTGGCGGCAATGACGCCCCGACGGCATTCGTGGTTGACCGTGTCGTCAATCTGACAGTCACGGGACAGGACTCCGACGACAACGCACCCGGCGATACCGATGTTCCGGTTGTCTTCACGGTCACCAACCTGGGCAATGACGAACAGTCCTATCTGCTGGAAACCGAATTGGGCGACACGACGGAATTCGCACTGACGGACGGCACATCGCCCATCCAATATGTCGTTGCCGCATCCGGCACGACCTGTGCCGCAACCGTGCCTGGCACGGCGACCGAATATCTCGGAACGCCAGCGACGGCGCCCGTCGTACCGGCCGACAGCGTGCTCTGCGTCTATGTCAGCCAGAATATCGCGACCGACGCCGAGGACGGCGAAGCCGCCAACATCGATCTGCTTGCAACGACGACGACTTCGGGCACGGTCACGCCGCTGACCTATGGCGGCACGAACGACCCGACGACTGTGGAAAGCGTGGCTATCGAAGGCGCGCCTGGACCGCACTCCGACGACGGCACGACCGACGCCGATGGATCGACGCTCGACAATGACGGCGCCGACTCCGCTTCGGCGACCTACAATGTTGGCGCGGCTGCCGTGACGGCGTTGAAAACCGTCGCACTGGTGAATGAGAGCGGCGGTTGTCCAACCTTCGCCGCGACGCCGACTGCCGCGGCCGCCGCCACCGAACTGCACATTCCAGGCGCTTGCGTGGAATACACCATCTCCGTGACCAATGCCGGTTCGGGCGATGCCACCGATGTCGACCTGACGGATATCCTGCCGAAGGAAGTCATCTTCGCAGAGGCTATCGTTGAAGGCGGCTGGTCGGGTACGGCCCCGTCGGCGACGACCTCGACAGGTGCAACCTGCCGTGAAGACGCGACCACCGATTGTACGCAGGTCGCCGCGCTGAACGGTGTGCTGGACGGCGTTACCGCGCCGGCAACTCGCACGGGTACCTTGCGCATCCGCGGTACGATCCGCGCGACGGGCGCGACCAACTAGGTCCCGCACCATCTGACGGGCGCGGCTTTCGGGCCGCGCTCGTCTCACACACTCTCCCAACGAATTTATCGGACGCGTTGCCGTCCCGCTCGAAAGTCCTGCCCGACAGACATATGTCCTTCCGCCGCTCCGACATAAGCCCCGCGCTGACCGCGCAGATGGGCCGCTTTGGCGGAGCCGCGCTCGCAGCCGCCAGTGCATGGCTGGCCGGTGGCACGGCCGCCTCGGCTCAGGACACGGCCAATAATTACGGCGCCGTTGTCTCCAACGTGGCGACCATTACCTATAGTGACGGCCCGACCATCCGCTCGGTCGATACCAACCCGGCCGTCTTCGTTATCCGTCCGGCCAACACGCCCGCGGTGATCGAGTTCTTCCGCTATTCCCCGACCGCGCCGAACCCGATCCTGCGCGACATCAATGGCTCCGACTTCAGCCCCTCCGGCGATCTGGACGGTCCCTATACGACCGTCGGTCCGGCGCGCACGGCGGGCGATCAGATCATCGACATCTCCGGCGGCGACGTTCCGCTGATCGAAGCCGATACCTATCTTGCCGACGAGTTGATGTTCGTGCGCGTGACGGACCTTGGCGCCAATATGGACAGCACGCAGATCGACACCATCTCGATCACCCTGACCAGCTCCACCGGCGACACGGTCGTGTTGCGCCTCTATGAGAGTGGCCCCGATACGGGCGAGTTTTTCGCCTATATTCCGTCCACGACCGATGCGACGCCCAATAACGACAATGAGATCACGGTCGGCGCCAATTCCAACCTGACAGCGACCTATGTCGACGTGTTCGACTCGACTGACGTCGTGATCGACAGCGCCGTGGTCAATCCGCTCAACCGGGTCTTCTCCTCTGCGGATGGCTCGGAAGTTCCGGGCGCCGTGGTCACCCTGCTGAACCTCGACACCGGTGCGCGCGCGATCGTATTCGGTGTCGACGGCTTCTCCACCTTCCCCAGCGAAGTCACCTCGGGTACGACTGTCACGGACAGCGCCGGTCTGACCTATAGCGTCGACGGCGGAGAGTTCCGCTATCCCGTGATCGAACCCGGCAACTATGTGCTGGAAGTCGATGCGCCGGACGGCTTCACATTTGCGTCCGATTATTCGCCAGAGGTTCTGCTCGCTCAGGAAACCATGAATGGCTTCGTGCTGACGCCCGGCTCCTACGGACAGCCGTTCAGCGTGGACCGCCGCGGACCGCTGCGTCTGGACATTCCGCTCGACCCGCTGGGCGAGCTTGTCGTGACCAAGGTCGCGGACCGGATCTCCGGCGACGTCGGCGACTATGTCAACTACACCGTGACTGTCGACAATATCGGCAGCACGACGGCGCGCGCGACGCTGAACGACATCCTGCCTGTCGGTTTTCGCTATGTGCCCGGCACGGCACGGCTGGAGCGCGCGGCCACGTCCGAGCCAGACGTCTCGACCGATGCCGCCCTGCTGACTTTCGACATGGGCTCGGTCGCGCCGGGCGATAGCCTCACGCTGGACTACGCGCTGCGCATCGGCCCCGGTGCCGTCTTCGGCACCGCCGTCAATGAGGCCGTGGTCGTCGGTCCCGACGGCACGCCGATTTCCAACACGGGCCGCGCGGCCGTCGAAATCCGCGAAGACCTGCTGCGCACCCGCTCCACCATCATCGGCCGCGTCACGGAACAGTCCTGCAACGGCGACGACGGCTGGGCACGCCCCATTGCGCGCGGCATCGGTGTCGCGGGCGTGCGCATGTATATGGAAACGGGCGCATACACCGTGTCCGACCCCGACGGCCTGTTCCACTTCGAAGGTGTCACGGAAGGCACCCACGTCGTGCAGGTCGACCGCGAGACCCTGCCGCAAGGCTATGAGCTTATGCTCTGCGAGGAGAACACACGTCTGGCCGGCTCCATGGAAAGCCAGTTCGTTGACGTGCAGGGCGGCGGCATCTGGCGCACCAACTTTTACCTCAAGCAGACCGGCGATGTGGCCGACGCGGTCGAGGAAGAGCAGTTCAACGATCTGACGGACTACAAGAATTACGATCAGAGCTGGCTGGACGGGCAGAGCGCAGCGCCGTCCATCGCCTATCCGTCTGAGGACCGCACGCCGAGCCAGCCGGCCACGCATATGGGTATTGTCCATGCGCCGGGCCAACGCGTTGCGATTTCCGTCAACGGCCGCAAGATTTCGGCACACCACCTGACCGAGACCGTGCGCAGTTCCGATGGGACCGCTGTGCTGTCGCGCTTCAAGGGCGTCGGCCTCGTCGATGGCCGCAATGTCGTCGTCGCGACGGTGAGCAATTCCGACGGCTCGGTCGCTTCGACCCTGACTCGCGATATCCACTACGTCAAAACGATCGCGCGCATCACGCCCATGCCCGACCGCAGCAAGCTGGTCGCCGATGGTCGCACGATACCTGAAATCGCGATCCGCATCGAGGACGAGGCGGGCCGCCCGGTCCACGCCGGCCGCTTTACGCGTATCGAGGTCGAGCCGCCCTACCGCCTGTTGGATCAGAACGGCGAATATGAGTTGCGCGAACGGTCCGAGAATCTGGTCAATCCGCTGTCCAACATCCGCGACATCGCTGTGGGCGCCGACGGCATCCTGCGGGTGAAGCTTGAGCCAACCCTGCGCACGGGCAAGGTGACGATCAACGCGACGACCGACTCGGGCCGCATCGTGCAGGTCTTCATGAACCTCGCCCCGGAAAAGCGCGACTGGATCCTCGTCGGTCTGGCCGAAGGCACCGCCGCCTATGACCGCGTGCGTGGCAATGCCACGGCACTCATCGCCAATGGGGCCAACCCCGACTCCGTGCCGGACTCCGACCTCATCACCGATGGCCGCTTGGCTTTCTTCGCCAAGGGCATGATCAAGGGCGAGTGGCTGATGACGCTCTCGCTCGACACCGACAAGCGCAAGAGCCGCGATGGCAGCCGCGCGGACGGCGACTTCCTCGGCGAGATCGATCCCAACGCCTATTACACGCTCTATGGCGACCGCTCCTATCAGCAGTTCGAAGGCGTCTCGCGCTATCCGGTCTATCTGAAACTGGAAAAACGTCAGGCCTATGCGGTCTTTGGCGACTTCGACACCGACATCACCGAGGGTCGCCTGACAGCCTATAACCGCCGCCTGTCCGGCCTGAAGGGCGAGTATCTGGGAGACAAATTCCAGGTACTGGGCTTTGCGGCGGAGACCAATCAGGGTTTCGCGCAGGACGAAATCGCGGCCGACGGCACGTCGGGTCTGTACCAGCTCTCCAACTCGCGCATCCTCGCACAGTCCGAGGAAATCGTGATCGAAACGCGCGACCGCGTGCGCCCCGACGTCGTGCTCGAACGCCGCACGCTGGTGCGCTATCTCGACTATACGCTGGATTATCTCACGGGTGAGCTGCTCTTCCGCCTGCCAGTCGATGCGACCGATTTCGACTTCAACCCGAATGTCATCGTCGCCGACTACGAAACGGCCGAAGACGCCGAGCGCAACATCACCTTCGGTGGCCGCGTGCAGACGCAGCTTGCTGGGGGTCGCGTGCAGATCGGCTCGACCTTCGTGCGCGAGGACGGCTCCGCGCTGGCGGCCAATTCCACATCGGACCAGATCGGTGTCGACGCCGTGGTGCAGGTCACCCCGACGACACAGGCGCGCGTGGAATATGCCATTACCGACAACGACGTCAGCGGCACGGCGGATGCCACGCTGGTCGAGCTTGTGCATACGTCAGAGCGCATCGCCGCCGAGGCCTATTACAGCGAGCAGGACGAGGGCTTCGGTCTCGGCCAGCGTACATCCAATGTGAGCGGTGTGCGTCGCTATGGTGCGCGCGCGGCCGTGCGTCTGTCGGAAAGCGACAATACTGAGACCGGCGAACGCACCCAGCGCCGCCTGAATGCGGCCGCTTACCGCGAGGAAAACCTCGGCTCGGGCGATACGCGCGACAGCATCGATCTGCAGCTGGAACAGGACGGACCGCGCATGGACTTCGGGTCCGGCCTGCGCATGGTCAAGGATAGGCTGGAAGGCCGCGACGATCGCGAGAGCCTGTTGGTCACCGGCCGCGCCAGCGTCGATATTCCGGGCCATGGCGCAACGCTGCAGCTGACCCATGAACAGCCGATCAGCGGCAAGGACGGTGTCTCCGGCCAGCCCATGCGCACCGGTGTGCAGCTGACCAAGTCGATCGGCGAGAAGGCCCGCGTCACCATCCGCCACGACCGCACGGACGGCGAGTTTACGGTGGCCAACAACACCGCCGTCGGCGTCGATATCACCGCCTGGAAAGGCAGCCAGCTGACGGCCGCGACCGATCTGGTGACGAACGACTCCGGTCGCCGTCTCGGCGCCACCGTCGGTCTCGACCAGCAATTCAACATCGACGAGAACTGGTCGATCAGCGCCGGCGTGCGCGAACGCAAGATCCTGCAATCCGAGGCCGCCTATGAACAGGTCGCGCCGGACGACGCCGTCTCGCCATTCGAGATCAACGAGGACTTCACCTCGTCCTATCTTGGCCTGGGCTATTCGGACGCACTCACCAGCGGCTCGGTCCGCGGCGAAATCCGCCTGACCGAACAGGGCGACACTTACATTGGCTCGGCGTCCGTTGCGCGCTCGCTCTCCGACACGCTCTCGCTGGCCGGCTCCATGCGGCTGGTCGCCAATCACGACAAGATCGCCGGTACCTCGCGCCGCGCCGATGTCCGTCTGGGTGCAAGTCTGCGCCCGCGCGACGAGGATCTCGTGATCTTCAACCGTTTCGACGTCTCCCATCAGGACACGGCAGGCGGCCTGGTCGACACGAAATTCGTCAACAATCTCGCGGCCAACACGTGGATCAACGACCGCTGGCAGGTCACCGGAAACTGGGGCGTGAAATATTCCGAGACGGATCTCGGCGGCGAAAGCTTCGACAACTGGACGAACCTGTTCGGCGCGGAAACCCGCCTCGATATCACCCGCCGCATCGACCTCGGACTGCGCGGCCAAGCCATGGTGCAATCCGGCACGGACGCGATCCAGTACAGCTACGGACCCAGCATTGGTGTCAGCCCTGCCAAGAACATCTGGGCGTCGGTCGGCTATAACGTCGAAGGCTTCCGCGACGACGATTTCGAAGCGGCCGAATATTCCCGCCAAGGCCCTTACGTTACCCTGCGCCTGAAGTTCGACCAGCACACGGCCCGCGGCCTGCTGCGCCGCATCAGCCCGACCGCGAACGTCGCACGCCCCAGCCAGCCGCCCGCACTGCTGAGCGCGCCCTTGCGTCCAGCCCCGGCGACGGCAACTGCGCCTGCGCCGCTGCCCGCGCCCGTGAGCTACACGTGCTGGGACGGCATCATTGTCGAAGACCTCGAAAGCTGCGCGCTCAAGCCCCAGCCCCAAGCCGAGCCGCTAACGGTCGCCATCGCAGAACCCGCCCCCCAGGCCGTGATCGCTTCCGAAACGTTCATCTGCCCCGACACGGCGACGATCGTCCCCGATCTGTCGCAATGCCCGGCGCCGATCGCCATGCCGCGCCCGAACTTGAATGTCTGCGCCAAGTCTTCGGTCGCCATCTTCAACGTGCCGACAACGGCCGAGTTCGTCCCGATGACACGCCTCGGCCAGCATCCCGAATTCGGTGACAGCCACGGCCTCACTCCGGCAGAATTCTTTGCCAAGCTCGACACGGCCTATGGATCGGACGGCGCACATGCGGCCTATCTGGATCACCTGCTGCGCGCGCTGGGCTACACCGGCGGCTGGTCCGATGCGCGCCCCGACATGTTCAGCGACGACGTCCTGCCCATCGGCACGCGCGGTATCATGGGCATGGGCGAACAGCATGACTACGGCTTCCGCATCCTGCCCGCGTCCGAGCACGACCGCCAGGCCTTCCGCCTGAGCGCCGCCAACGGCCAGGTTGTACACTTCATGAAGAGCTGCGGAAATTACTTTTACGGGTGTGAGGCCAGTTAAGCTGCCGCATCCGCCGACGCGCCAGCAACGGCCTTTCGCAATGCCGCTCCAGTCGTATAGACACGGCCCATGACCTATCGCCTCCTCGCCTGTGCCGTCTTGGCGCTCACCCTATCCGCTTGCAGCACGACGCCCGCGTCCAGCGCGCCCATGGCCAAAGCCCCGGCTGCGGCCAGCCAGAGTAGCACGTCCTCCTTCGCCGCCACCGAAGCGCGGCTGCGCACGGCGATCGAAGCCCGCGACTTCCGCCTCTTCACCGTCGTCGATCACGGCGCGGGTGCGCGCTCCGTGGGCGCAGACATCGGCGAGAGCAAGCTGTTCATCTTCGGCAATCCCAAGGGCGGCACGCCGCTCTTGCAGGCCGACCCACTCATGGGTCTGGAACTGCCGCTCAAAGTGCTGATCTACACGGACAGCGCGGGCCAGACACAGATCGCCGCCAGCAACCCCCACGCCGCCGCCAA
>CALDUL010000099.1 GCA_937923575.1 uncultured Algimonas sp. | reverse complement strand
GCTTGATGCGCTGACGCTGCGGCAGGCGTTCGATGGCGATTTCTCCGGCATCCGTCTCGCGATCTGTGGCGACATACTGCACTCCCGCGTGGCGCGGTCGAACATTACCCTGCTCAATATGCTCGGCGCGGAAGTCCGGCTGGTGGGTCCTCCAACGCTGATCCCGACCGACGCCGACCAATGGGGCGTCGAGGTTTTCCACGACATGCGCTCCGGTCTGCAAGGCTGCGACGCGATCATGATGCTGCGCCTGCAGCTGGAGCGGATGAGCGGGGCGTTCGTGCCGAGCCAGCGCGAGTATTTCCACTACTACGGCCTAGACCGGGCCAAGCTCAGCTACGCCAAGCCGGGCTGCGTGGTCATGCATCCGGGCCCGATGAACCGCGGCGTGGAGATCAGCTCCAACATTGCGGATGATCCCGACGTGTCGCTGATCACGCAGCAGGTCGCGGCGGGCGTGGCGATGCGCATGGCGATTTTGCACGCGCTCTCCGAGGGCATCGGGGCGGAGGGCATCCGATGAGCACGCTGACAATCACCGACATCCGCATCATGGACCCCGCCTCCGGCCATGACGCGCGCGGCCATATCCTTATCGAAGACGGCAAGATAGCCGCGCTCGGCCCAGATGTAGCTGTCCGGGGCGACATGATAGACGGGAGCCGCCTCACCTGTGCGCCCGGCCTTATCGACGCCCGGGTCAAGGCGGGAGAGCCGGGGCAGGAGAACCGCGAAACCCTCGCCTCTGCTGCGCGTGCCGCACTGGCAGGCGGCGTCACGCAGATCGTCGTCCAGCCTCAGACCGACCCGATCATCGACGACATGTCACTGGTCGAATTCATCGCGCGCAAGGGCGATCAGCTCGATATCGATGTCCATGTCGCGGGCGCTCTGACCAAGGGCCTAGACGGTCGCACCATGACCGAGATCGGCCTTATGAGTGACGCTGGCGCCGTCATGTTCGCCTCCGGCCCGACACCCGTCGAGGACGCGCAGGTCATGCGCCGCCTGATGAGCTATAGCGCAACCTTCAACGCCCTGCTGTCCAACGCACCCCTCACCCCAGCGCTGTCGTCCGGCACCTGCGCACATGAGAGCGACGTCTCTGCGCGCCTTGGTCTGCCGTCCGCGCCCAGCGTATCGGAACGCATGATGGCGGAACGCGATATCGCCTTGGCCGAACTGACCGGTGGTCGCTTGCTGGTCGATCTGGTGTCGGCATCGGAGACCGTCGAGAGCCTGCGTCGCGCCAAGACCCGCGATATCGAAGTCGCATCGTCTGTCTCCATCAACCACCTCGCGCTGAATGAGCTCGACATTGGCGACTACCGTACCTTCGCAAAGCTCGACCCGCCCTTGCGCGAGGAGCGCGACCGCCAGGCGTTGCTGCGCGGCGTCGAGGACGGGACCATCGATATCGTCGTCTCCGATCACGACCCACAGAGCGCCGGCCGCAAGCGCCTGCCTTTCGCCGAGGCCGCGCCCGGGGCGGTGGGGCTGGAACTGCTACTGCCTGTGGGGCTGAAACTCGCGTCCGAAGGCGAGCTTGACCTCATGGCCTTCCTGCGCGCCGTCACCGTCGCGCCCGCGGAGCTACTGGGCATTTCTGGCGGACGGTTGGCGGTCGGCGAACCGGCAGATCTCGTGATTTTCAGCGAGCATGAGCCTTGGGTGCTCGACAGCGAGACGCTGCTCTCGCGGAGCAAGAACACACCGTTTGACGGACGGCGCATGACGGGGCGTGTGCGCATGACGATCAAGGATGGGCGGGTGGTTTATTCGGCGGAATGACCGGTAACCGGACAGCTTCACCCCGGGCTTGACCCGGGGTCGATCTCTGGGATGCCAAGCGCAAGCCAATGCCGGGGACGCGACCGCTCCGCGCTCGTCCCGCCTCATAAGGCGGAGTTCCAGCTTTCGCTGGACGGTCCTTCGGACGCTAGCCCAAGACCCCCATGCTCGCCTGCGGCTGCGCGCGCCGATCTTGGGCTGTGGGCCAGTTCTGAGTTTGCCGGACTACTGGCTCCCGACCCCAGCCTTCTCCAGCTCTCTGCCCATGCGTCCCGTCACGAAGCACCACAGCATCTTGAAGTCCGACGCCAAGGACCAGAGCGGATAGGTGAATGTCGCGGGCTTGTTCTTCTCGATGAGGCCGTGGCTGACCCAGGCGAAAAAGTAGCCGCTCACCAAGGCCAGCGGCAGCAGCAGCCATCGGCCCGAGACAATAATCGCGAGCAGCACCGCCAGCGCCAACGCCGTGCCGACATAGTGCAGGGCGCGCGTGGCCGGCTGGGCGTGTTCGCGCAGATAATAGGGCCAGAACTCCGCATAGGTCTTGATCGTCTTCATGGGCCGCAGGTTAACCGCGTTGCAACCACATTGCCAAGCGCACCCTTAACGGCGCGGTGCCATCTCTGCTCGCGTTTTTGGGGAGTGCGGCATGTCTATCAATACAATGGCGAAGTCGCTCTGGGCGGGTTGGGCGCGCGACCTGCCGGGGCGCCATAGCAATTTGCGCGCGGACTATGTGCCCACGGGCATGACGCGCGACCCGCTCTCGCCCATGCTGCTACCCGTCCGCAATCTGGTGGCGCAGAACCGGTTCGAAGACGCCGTCGCCCAGATCGAGCGCTTCCGCTCCAATGAGCTCTACAGCTGGTCCGGCCGCCCGCTGTCCAACTTTGCAGCCGAAGCGCTGACAGGCGAGTTCATCGCCGACAGCGGGCATGAGGACGCCAACATCGCGCGTCTGGAGCAGATCCGCGCCTGGCACTTGCGCGCGCCGCATTGTCCCTATGCGGCGGCTGCTCTCGCCGACGCCTGCGCGTCGACCGCGCACAGCATACGTGGCTGCAAGGTCGCAGCCGAGGTCACGCGAGAACAGTGGGCCGGGCATGCCTATTACGCGGAGATGGCACGCGAGGCTCTGGCGGCAAACCATGCGGCCTTCAAAGATCACTGGTACTGGGCGCGCATCTATCTGGGCGCGGCGCTGACGACGGGCGAAGCGGCGGGCGAGCATACGCTGCGCTTCACGGCGGCCTTCAACGCGTCTCCCTTTGATCCGAGCAATTATCGCACGCTGGCGCATGCATTGCTGCCGCGCTGGTACGGCTCGTTCAAAATGATAGAGGCCAACGCTGCCTGGATTGCGGATCAGACCCAGGGCCGTTTTGGCCAAGCTGCCTATGCCATGATCTATGCGCTGATCTCAGAATATGAGGACCTTCCGCAGACCGAGGCAGACTGGGACCGGCTGCATCAGGGCTTTCCCGATTGGCACAGCGCTTTCCCGAGCGACCGCGTGCGCACCGCCCACGCCAGCGCCGCCGTGGAGATGCACCAGCTGCACGCCTTTCGCGATGTCGCCGAGGCGGCAGAGCGCATCTATGAAGATCAGTGGACGGCGCGCATGGATTTCTACTCCGCGAACAGCCTCGCGCGGAGTTTTGCCAACGATCGGTAGCCGTGGCACGAGCGGGCCATGCAACAGCCTGCCTATTTTCGCGAAGAACGCCCGGAGGTCATGCACGCGCTGATGCGCGCGAATCCGCTGGCGACGCTGATCACGCAACAGGACGCTCTCACGGCGGATCACATCCCGATGGTGCTGGACGTTGACGATGGTAAGGCCGTGCTGCGCGGTCACATCGCGGCGAACAATCCCCTCGCCCGCAGTGGCGTCGACACGCTCGACGCGCTCGCCGTCTTCCAGGGGCCGCACGCCTATGTGTCGCCAAGCTGGTATGCGTCCAAGGCCGAGCACGGTCGCGTGGTGCCGACATGGAATTACGCAGCCGTGCACGCCAGCGGGCCGATGCGGTTCATCCGGGATGCCGATTGGCTGACGGAGCAGCTGAGCGCGCTCTCGGACGAGAACGAGAGAGGCCGCGCCGAGCCTTGGGCGCTTAGCGATGCGCCGGAGGACTATGTTGCGGGCCTCCTGCGCGCGATCGTCGGCGTGGAGCTGCGTATCACAGCCCTGTCCGGCGTGTGGAAAATGAGCCAGAACAAGCGCGGAGCGGACCATTTCGGCGTTGTCACTGGGCTCGTAGACGACGGAGCAGACGACGTGGCGGAACTGGTCCGCACGTGCGGCGACCGGAAAAGTGACGCGCGTTAGCCTTGCGTTAACCCTGTCCGTTTACGCAAACTTTGTCTCCGCTAGGGGGCACCCACCATTCACCTAATACCTTTGGGCGCTTCGGCGTCCTTTTTTTTGGCCGCGTGACACGCGCCTCTGCATAGAGATGTGAATTGGCTGCAGCTCAGTGCGAAAAACGGCTTGAGGTCAGGAACGAGCGCATTATAGAGGCGCAATCACTTTGTGGTGGTCCGCAATAGCTCAGTTGGTAGAGCAGCTGACTGTTAATCAGCTTGTCGCAGGTTCGAGTCCTGCTTGCGGAGCCACACAGAGTGATCCCTTCACATCTCTAGGCAGAGCTAGTCGAAGTCTTTCTTCCATTGCACCGATACGCTCTGGCTTTCGCCGGGAACGGTTTCGGCCTCGACAGTCACATTGCGCCGGGCCTGCCATTCGACAGCCACACCGGGTGTGCCTTCGACGGATGAGCGGACTTCCAAATAGACATCGTCGGAGAGATATTTGCCCGTCGTCAGCTGCGCCTTGCCGGTGTCATTCGTGCCGATATCCAATGTATCCAGCCCGATCGCGTTTTCGAGCGAGCCCAGCAGGTCGAACCCACCGCCACCTGAGAGCTGCGCTAGCGCGGCCGCGAGACGTGCGGTCTCTATGGTGGAGAGCTGCGTCGGTGAGCGGCCAAACAGGATGCGCGACAGCACCTCGTCTTCGGGCAGGGTTGGCTCAGCGGTCAGGTCGATCTCTGGACGCTCGACCGTGCCCTTGATCCGCACCAACGCAGTCAGGTCTGACGTCTCGCGCACAGCTTCGACGGATAGGCGAGACTGCAGCACATCGGTCTGCAGGTCGATGCGGCTGTCGCGAAAAACGAATCGCTTGGACAGAAAATCAAACCGCCCGCGCGCAATAGACGCCTCGCCGCTGATCTGCGGCGCATTGAACGGCCCCGTGATCCGGGCGTCCAGATTACCGCGCGCATCCAGGCCGCGGCCTGTCAGCTCTATCCCGGCGTCCGACCGAATGCGCAGATCCATCGACGTGGTCTGATTGGCAAAGCGGCTCGGCTCCTCTTCCTCGTCGTCCTCACCGGGGAATCGCACCTCGAGCGTCGGAAGTCCCGGTTTGGGCAGGCGCGCGATGTTGAACTCCGCATCTGTCACATCGAGATCGCCGGCGAGCGTCAGCAAATCATTCGCACGCGATAGCGACAGCGTGCCGCTTACGGTCGCATGGCCCTCACGCCGGTCGACGATGCGCAGTTTTTGGGAACGGATATCGACACTGCCCTCGCCCGTGGCCAGACCAATCTGACCGGAGCCGGACAACGTGCCGTTCTTGCTGCCGCGCGCGTCGAAACGCGAGACGGTCAGCGTGCGGCCCGCAATGCGCGCATCCAGCCCGATGGAGTTCAGCTTCACGCCCAGCACGCCCTGTTCGAACACGCCTTCGGACAACGCGATCGTGCCCTGAACACGGTCCACGTCCGGCGGCACGGTGAAGTCGAGATCGGCATCGAGGCGACCGCGCACGTCGGTCTGTGGCGGCAGGACAAGTTCGGCCAGTGCGCCGATATTGCCGTCAAGATCAGCCGTGCCGGAAAGCGGCGTGGCAGGCGGCCAAACCATGAAGGGCGCGCTTGGAAGGGTGTCGACAGGACCGCTTAGCGTGATGCCGCCGTCGAGATTGCCCTCGTTCGCGCGCATTTCCGCCCGCAGTTGCTCGTTCTGCAGAGCAACCGTGACTATGGCTGAAACAGGCTCCGCATCGCTGCCAGGATTGATCAGATCATTAAGCAGCAGCTCTGCCGTGCCTTCGATGCGGTCAGCCAGCAGCTGGAATGCGCCAGCGCCCGACACTGTGCCGCCCGCAACAGGACGGCCCAGCAGAGTCATGATCTGCTCTGCCGTCAGCGAGTCGGCGTCGAAAGTGATGCGCCCGTCGGCGCTCGGCACGAGCGCGAAATTCATAGCACCGCCCAAACCCTTAGCGTGCATCGTTCCACCCCAGCCGTCTTCCCCGCGCTCGGCGCGCAACGTTCCAGCAATGTTCTGACGGTCGACGTCGAGCGTGAAAGGCGCAGCGATGGATAGACCCGGTTCTTCAAGATCGGCCGTGCCTTCCGCGCGAAATTTCACGCGCTTATCCAATTCATTGAGCAGAGTCTTGCCGTCCAGGCTCATATCGAAGGCGACCGCCTCACGCGGGCCGACTGCCTTGAGCTTGACCGTGCCGTCGGTGAGCGGGCCAGCAGCGACACCGAGCAGTGTCGCATCGACATCCACGCGGGCATCGGAGATCAGCACTTTGGCTTCGATCGATTCGGCGGGCACGAGCGGCGAGCGGCCCGAGACAGCGAGGTCCGCGCGCAGCGCGGCGATGTCGCCGCCAAAGCCGGAGAGAGTCCCTTCGGCCTGCAACTCGCCCAACGTGCCGTTTAATCCCGTCAGCTCCCAGCCATCAACGCTGGTTTTCACGGAGAAATCGGTCGTGACCGGCCCCTGTACGCTGTCGCCGCGCGCCACGACATCAGCGAGGATCACACCGTCGCTGAATGAGCCATCCGCGCGGACATTGGCGCTGGTCAGCGTCAACGCGCCTGCATCGACGGTCTGAATATCTGTCACGGTTTCGAAGCCGATCTGGGCTGGAGGTCCGGTCACGACCGCGCGGCCCTTAATCCCGCGCGCGTCGAGTGCGGCGAAGCTGTAGCGATCCGCTGAATAGTCCACATCGGCGCGAATGCGGCCGTTTTGCCAGACGGCGTTCCCACTGGCGCGGAAGAGAGCGTTGGACGCGGTGAAACTCGGCACGCGGATGACGTCGCCCTCCGGGCGAAAGCTCGCCCTATAGTCCACGCCCTCGCCCAGTAAAGGTTCCACCGCGCTGGCAAATCCTTCGAGCTGCGTCGCGCGGCCCGACGTCTGCCCGCGCAGGCCGTCCTCGGAAAGGCTCAGATCCGCCTTGCCCTGCAACCGTGCGGACGGGCCGTCACGGAAAACCTTTGTGTTGATGTCGTAGCCGCCATCAAAGCTGCCGCGCTTGGCCTCGCCGTAGGCGGCATTGCCCTTACCCTGCACTGACAGTCCCGGAACCATTATGTCCGCGCGAGACAGGGCGACCGTTTGCGCGCCGAGGTCGGCCGTCCCGACCGCAATCAATCGCGCGCCATTGGCCAAAGCCGTCGCGCCCCTGGCCTCGCCGCGAAAATTGGTATCGAAAGTCGCGCGCCCTTCCGAGAAGGACAGCTTCGCCGGGCCGGATAATCGCGTGACCGCGTAGTCCGCATAACGCAGCCCGGTCGCATCGACCTGCCCGTCGAAGCTCACGGCCTGCGTCTCCAAATCGTAGCGAGCGGAGCCAGTCGCGCGCAGCCGCTCGAGCGCATAGCCATCGAGATCGAAGGCGGTCAGGGGGTTGGAGACATCAAGCGTCAGCGTGTCGATTGCGATGACTGAGCCTGCCTTGGTGCCCTCCGCCGTGATCTTCGTCTCTGGCGACGACAGATCCACGAGCAGCCGTGCATCGGTGTCGAGCGGATAGGTCACGTCGAACTGCGTCTCGCCGCCGAGAATGGGGGCGACCGTGTCCAGCAATGGCAGGCGTATCGGTTGCAGCCTGCCCGCAACCGAGACGCTGCTCTGCCCGCGCAGCACGGTGGCGGTCGCGAAGTCTTGCCCGTCGATGTCGGCCAACACGGTGGTCTCGCCGCCTTGTGTCGAGACGTCCGCGCTCATGCCCTGACCGGGGTTCAGCCGCATGAGGTTGGCGATCAGCCCGCCTGCTGGACCTTCCACATCCGCTTCGCCCGAGAGCACTAGACGTTCCGACCAGGCGAGATCGGTGTCCACCACATCGCCCTGATCGGAGGTCGCATCGATACGTGCCGAGCCGCCCGTGGGGCCATGTTCCAGATCACCCGATGCGCGCAGATTGACCCCCAGGCCGAGCACGGCTTCGGCCACGTCGACATCCGGCAGATCGATTCCGTCGATGTCGAAACGGTTCATCCGTGGCTCGCTCTCGCTCTGCTCACCCGGGATCAGCACAGGCTGGGCAAGCACGTCCAGATCGGCCACGCGCAACAGATCGACGTCCACTGTCTTGTCCAGGATGGCACGCGGGTTCCAGTCGACGCTGATACCCTGCGCCACGAGCCAAACCCCATCGCGGCCCGAAAGCTGCATCCGGTCGATGGTAAACTCGCCCAATACGGAGCCATCCAAGCCGTCCAGTGCTATGCGCTGTCCGGCGAATTCCATATCCTCGACCGTGCTCTCCACAAAGGTGCGGCCAGAGCTGCTGCCAATCCAGAGGACCGCGCCGATGATGAGCAGCACGATTACGAGCAGCAGCACGGCGAGGCCGATGAGGATTCGCTTGGCCCAGCTTGGGCGCTTTTCAGTCGCGATCTCGCCCATCAGAACGCCTGCCCGATGGAGATGTAAACCTGCACGACTTCGTCCCGATCGGACGGGTTGAGCGGCGTGGCGATGTCCAGACGGATCGGCCCGGCGGGCGTCATATAGCGCGCACCGATACCCGCGCCGACGCGCAGATTGCCGAAAGTCGGATAGGCTTCGTCAGAGACTGAGCCCGCGTCGATGAAGGCGACCGCGCCGATGCTGTCGGTGACGCGCATCCGGCCTTCGAAGGACAGTTCCGCGAGATTTCTGCCGCCCAACGGGATGTCATCGTCGTCGAACGGGCCGATAGCCTGAAATCCGTAGCCGCGTACCGAGCCACCGCCGCCCGCGAAGAAACGGTCTTCGCCGGGAACATTGATGGCATCAGCCCCGACCAGCGTGCCGACACGCGCGCGGCCCGCAGCTACGTAACGCCCCTCTGGGCTCAGTGGCAGGTAGTAGCGCCCTTCGGCCACGGCGCGGGTGTAGAAGACGTCGGGCCCGTCACCGGAAATGGCGTAGGTCGGCTTGACCCGGCCCGATGCGCGCCAGCCCTTGCGCGGGTCGAGAATTGAATCGGACCGGTCGATCTGCACGGAGCCGTTGAGTGAGACCGTCTGAAAGTCGCGGCGCACGGTCGCGCCCGTCTGGCGGATGTAGCGCGCATCCGCACCAAAGCCATATTGAAACTGCGGCCCCTTGATGACTTCGACGCCCAGTCCGATCTTTGCCGTCTGCTGATCAAAGGCGTCGGTGCGCTCGTCGAAGGCGGAAGCGAAATAGGTTATGCCCTTGCCGTAACCGAGTTCGTTCGGACGCCGCCAGACCACATCGAGGCCGATCTCTCGTTCCGCGATCCGCGCCTTGCCGATCAGCAGATCGCCCATACCGATCAGGTTGCGGCGCAGCAATTCCGCATCGACACCAAATCCTTCCGCCGTGTCGAAACCCGCGCCGAGCGTCAGCGTGTGGCGGTCGCGCTCGGTCAGCAGCATGTTCACATCGCGGATCTGCGCGCCGTCTTCCGTCGTGCCCGACGGCTCATCCGACAGCTTGGCCAGCGAGCGCTCGAAAATGCGCGTCTCGGCCAGCCGTGAATTGTAGAGCGCCATTTCGGACGGATCGAAGATCTGCCCCGATTCCATCGGATTGATTTTCTGAAGATATTTGTCCTTTGTCCGCAGCCCGTCCGGATAAACGAACTCGCCCAACACGACGCGCGGCCCGCTCTGTACATTGTAGCGTACGGAGATCGTCTTGGCGTCCTTGTCGCCGATGACATCGCGCGACGTGACCTCGGCATAGGGATAGCCCGCCGTCCGAAGCGCCGCCCCGATCTGGCGTTCCTGATCGATGACTTCTGCGGCCACCGCCGGTTGGCCGGGCTGCAGACCCAGCGTGGCGCGGGTGCTGTCCTGAATATCGGACAACGGCGCGAAGTCGCCCTGATAGCGAATGCGCAGCTCCGCCACGACGAATTGCGGGCCGGGGTCGATATTCAGATAGGGTGCTGCGTTCTCCCCCTCGCCGTCAACAGCGCGCATGATGACGGGATCGAAATAGCCATAAGCGTTGAGCACACCGGTCACGATCTTTGTCGCGCGGCGAGCCTGCCGACGCGCGTGCAGCTCTGATTCCGCCTTTGGCTCTTCGGGCAGACGGTCAACGATAGTGTCTTTCAAATCGTCCGGGACGTCACCCTCATTTGCGAATTTCACCGGATAGGCGAGCGCGGGCGAGCAAAGCATCGCAAGACACGAAAGGATGGTGAGGAGAAAACGCATAGGGCGGTAGTGGGAACTCTCCTTCAATCTAGTTTAAAACTCATGAGCCGGAGCGGGGTTCCGCCGGACTCTGAGGAATCCAAAGCGGAATTGGACAATGTCTGGGCCGCCGTTCAAAGCATGGATGTGGGGAAACCGGACACAAATCTGCGCCAGCGCGCGTCATACGGGGTCGGACACGCCCTGATCAGTGCGAAGAACATGCTCTTCCACTTCTTCTTCCTATTCTATTTCGCCAATGTTCTGGGCCTGCAGGAGTGGCAGGTCATGACGGCGACGCTGGTCGCTATCCTGTTCGACGCGGTGACCGATCCGGTCATGGGCCAGATCAGCGACAACACGCGGTCCCGCCGCTGGGGTCGACGGCACGGCTGGATGCTGGGCTCTACAATTCCGGCAGCCGGGGCGATGGCGCTGCTGTTCAATCCTCCGGTCGGGATGAGCGGACTGGCGCTGTTTTTCTGGATGGCGGCGCTGATGATTACGACGCGTGTGCTGATCACGGGCTATACCGTGCCCTATTTCGCGCTCGCCGCCGATATCAGTCAGAACTATGACGAGCGGACAAAAATCGTGGGCCTGCGCACCATTTTCGAGAATGTGTTCAACCTGTCGGTCTTCATCCTCGGCTTTATCGTCTTTCTGCCCGACCGGCCGGGGTTGGAGGACGGCATGCTTTATGAGCCGGGGTACGGTCCCTTCGCCATCACTATGGGCGTCATCGGTATCGTCGGGGCGTTGGTCATGCACGCCGGCACGCGCGACAAGATCACGGCCACCCAGCCGCGCAGCTGGGACACGGGAGAACCGTGGCATCAGGCATTTCGCGAAATTGGCGCAGCCTTTCGCCTGTCAGAGTTCCGCATGCTAACGTTGGGCTTTTGCGTTCTGGTATCGCTCTATTCGACCATTAGCCAGCTGACCCTCTTCGTCGGCGTCTATATCTGGGAGTTCGACCAAGGGCAGAAGCTGATCGCCTCGCTCGTGCCGTTCCTCGTCATTGTCCCAGCTGCGGTGTTTGCGGGCTGGCTGTCCAAGCGAGCCGAGAAGCGCACCGCCGCGCTGTGGCTGACGGCGATGTTCGGGCTCAGTTTTACGCTGCCCTTCGTGCTCTATTTGATGGGGCTCACCCCGCCGACGGGATCCCCCGCACTCCTCGCTCTAGTGGCAGTGACGAGCGGGTTTGGCTATGCCGGCATGGTCGGCTCGCTGATCCTGTCCTATTCCATGATGGCGGATGTGTCCGACCTCGTGACGCTGGAGCATGGCCGAAAGCGCGAGGGGTTGCTGTTCGCCGCTTTTACCTTCGCCAACAAGCTGGCTTTTGCGGCCGGGCTGGTCGTGGCGGTCGCGGGATTGGCACTAATCGATTTGCCCAAAGGCGCGCTGCCGAGCGAGATCGGCGCGGCGACAACGAATACTCTGGCGCTCTATTCCATCGTCGTGAACTTGGCGCTGATGGCCATCGCCTGGTCGGGCTACTACCGCTACTCCATGACCCGCGAACGGCAAGCCGCGCTACAGCAGCAACTCCGCGAGGCGCGCCCTGTGGAAGGCGGCATCTCCGAATTGTGACGCCGCGAACATGGCCCGCCGGCGATAGAGCTGCGCGTCGCAATCGTAGGTAAAGCCAAAGCCGCCGTGGAACTGGATCGATCGGTCGGCAGCGAAGGACAACGCCTTCTCCGCCTGAGCGTTCGCCATGCGCACGGCGATCTCCCCATCACTCCTATTGCCGCCCTGCTTGTCGACATGGGTCGCCGCAGCATAGACCAGCGAGCGCGCCTTCTCGGACTCCACAAAGGCGTCGACCGTGGGGTGTTTCAGCGCCTGATAGGCTCCGATGGTCTTGCCGAATTGCTTGCGCGTTTTGAGGTAGTCGAGCGTGTAATCGATGCAAGCCATGGACGCGCCGGATAGCTCGGCCGCTTGCAACAGATTGGCCACAAGCTCGATGCGTTCCAAGGCGGGTGCGGTGGACGGCAGCAAGTCCTCTTCGCCAAACTCCGGCACGTCGAATGTGTAGCTGCGCTTGGTCTCGTCGATGATGACCTCGCGCCGCGACGTTTCGATGCGGTCGCGCGGGATTAGCGCCAGCCGCGTCTCCCCGCCGTGGCGCACGCTGGTAAGGACGACGTCCGAAGCATCGAGGTCCATGACGAAGGTCTTGGTCTTGCCGTCTACGGCGTTCAGAGCCCACGCCCCGCTAGGCTCGAACAGCGCGATCGTCGCAACCGTTCCCGACGCCAGCTTCGGCAGCCAATCGGCCTTCTGCGCGTCCGATCCGCCCGCGAGGATCGCCTGCGCGGCAAGCGTGGTGGATGCAAAGGGCAAGGCCATCAGGTAGCGCCCCATGCCTTCGGCCAGCGGGACGAGGTCGCCCGTCTCCATTCCTAGCCCGCCATGCTCTTCCGGGATTGCCACGCCGAGCCAGCCAAGATCCGCGATGTCAGTCCAGTCCTTCGGGTCAAACCCGCGCTCATCCGTGAGCAACGCGCGCACTTTGGACACGGGCGAGCGGTCCGCGCAAAAACGCATGGCCTGGTCGCGCAGCTCGGCCTGCATTTCGCTCAGGGCGATCTTGGAAAGATGTGCGGTCATCGTGTTTTGGGCAGTCCGAGGGCGTGTTCGCCGATAATATTGCGCTGGATCTGCGAGGTGCCGCCGCCGATCGTCGCAGAAAACGCATTGAGGTAGGATCGCTGCCAATAGCCGCCCTCTCGCGAACGTTCCTCGCCGACATAATAGCCCGCCTGCGCGCCCTCCAGCTCCAGCGCGAACTGCCCGGTTTCGCGCGCATATTCGGTGAACTGCAGCTTGCTCATAAGCGGCAGGGCGTGTGGGCGCTCAGACACCAGCGGGGCGATCTTGGCCCGTTCCCGGTTTGCCATCATGGCCTGCGCGTCGATGATCGTCTCTATCAGCTTGTCGCGCATGACGGGGTCTTCCAACGCAGGCCTGCCGTTGCGGATGGCACGCTTGGCAAGACCGACGATTTCCAGCGGATCGGTCTGGCTGATATTGTAGCCGCCTGCCTGCCCGCCGCGCGCGCCGCGTTCATATTCCAGCGTGCGCATGGCGACTTTCCAGCCCTCACCTTCCGCACCCATAAGCGTGTCCGCCGGAATACGCGCGTCCTCGAAAAAGGTCTGCACGAAACCGTATTCGCCGGTCAGCTTGCGGATTTTTGTCGTGCTGACGCCGGGCACATCCATCGGCGCGAGGAAGAAGGACAGCCCTGCATATTTGTTCGGCGCGTCCGGGTTGGTCCGGGCCAGCAGGATCATGTAGCGCGCATAATTGCCTTGGGTCGTCCAGATCTTGGAGCCGTTGAGCACATACTCATCGCCGTCCCGGACCGCCTTGAGCTGCGCATTGCCGAGGTCCGAGCCATGGTCCGGCTCCGAGAAGCCCTGACACCAGATGTCATCGCCCGAGAGGATACCCGGCAGGTAGTTGCGCTTCTGTTCTTCCGTGCCGGTGTCGAGAATGAGCGGCCCCGCCCAGCCTGTGCCGATGGCGTTGACGATGATCGGCGCCTGGTGCTTGCGCATGGCCCGTGTCGCCGCATCCTGGTGCGCCTGAGTCAGCCCGCCGCCACCATACTCGACCGGCCAATGCGCGCCGAGATAGCCCGCCTCGTAAACGCGTTTCTGCCAGTCTCGCAGGAAGTCCATCTGCTCGTCGGTTCCGACCTCCATGAAGGTCAGCGGCATGAGAAAGTCGTAATCGCTCGGTACGTTGGCGGCGAACCATTTGTCGGCTTCCGCGCCAAAGGCCTCGACGGAAATCATACGAAGACCAGCGACAGCGTCTCCGCGACCAGTGCGGGTTTCTCCTCGCCCTCGATCTCGATCGTCACTTCGGAAGTCAGTAGGTGCTGACCCGGATTCTTCTCCTCATGGCCGACCAGCTTGAAGTGGCCACGCACGCGCTTGCCGCTCTTCACGGGTGCGAGAAAGCGCAGCTTGTTCAGGCCGTAGTTCAAGCCCATCTTCGCGCCGTCCAGCGCGGGCGCCGCCTCATAGCTCAGCATCGGGATCAGCGAAAGCGACAGGAAGCCATGCGCGATAGTCGTGCCAAACGGCGTCATCTTCGCCATTTCTGGGTTCACATGAATGAACTGATGATCGCCCGTGCATTCAGCGAAGGTATCGATGCGCGACTGGTCGACCTCCACCCAGCTGGACGTGCCCGACGCCGTGCCGACCGCGTCCTTGATATCCTCGACCTTGATGGCGGCCATTGTCACTCTCCCGGTTTTGATTGCGTGAGATGTAGCGCGTGGGTGGAAGGCCGCAAGGGGCGGAGTGGCGGGAACAGGGTGGTGATAAGGTGAGCGCCCCCCTGACGTCACGCAGAACCGATGGAGGCCCCGGCTCAAGCGCGGGGACAACAAGAACCCCCTCCCCGGCGCTGAGCGGGAACCTCCCGCTTGGCGACTCGAAAGCTGGGCTGACTAGAACTTGTTCGCCTTGGCGTAGTCGTTCTGGTGATAGGCCGCGTCGCCGAGCAGTTCTTGCAGCACGCGCACGCGCTTCAGGTAAAGCCCGATATCGTATTCATCCGTCATGCCGACGCCGCCATGCATCTGGATCCCTTCCAGCGCGGCGAGCTTCGCGACATCGCCCAGCTTTGACTTGGCCATGGAACAATAGCGACCGGCGTTCTCGTCACCGGCATCGAGCGCGGTCAACGCGCCCATGACGGCGGAGCGAGCGATTTCAAGCTCGGAATAGAGGTGGCTAGAGCGGTGCTGCAGCGCCTGGAAGGAGCCAACGGCCACGCCGAATTGCTTGCGTTCCTTGATGTATTCGACAGTCGTGCGGAAGGCTTCCTGACCCGCGCCGAGCAGCTCTGCCGCGACGATGCCGCGCCCGGCGGCGAGCACTTTTTGCAAGGTCGCGCCTGCATCCAGTTCGCCAATGAGCGCATCACCGTCGAGCTCGACACTATCGAATTCCACGCGCGCCGCATTATGCGCATCGACCATCACAGTGCGCTCGGTGGAGACGCCGTCCGCCTTCGGATCGACCATGAAGAAGCTGATCCCATCCGGGTCGCCCGCCTCACCCGATGTGCGCGCCGCGACGATCATGTGGTCCGCGACATGACCATCCAGCACCATGGCCTTGGAGCCGTTGAGCACGAAACCATTGCCGGATTTGGACGCCGTCGTCTCGATGCCGGCCGGATTGTGCTTCGGGCCTTCGTCCAGCGCCACGGCGATGACCGTTTCGCCCGACGCGATCTTCGGCAGCACGGCCTTTTTCTGTTCATCCGATCCCGCTTCGCGCAGGATTGTCGCGGCGAGGATGGCGGTGGAGAGAAAGGGAGAGGCCGTCAGGTTCTTGCCCATCTGCTCGGCGAGCAATCCAGCGGCCTGGAAACCCATATCGAGGCCGTCATACTCTTCGGGGATGACGATGCCGGCAAAGCCCATCGACGCCATCTCGGCATAGAGATCGCGGTCAAACCCGGTCGCGTCGGCGCTATCGCGCAGCTTGCGCAGCGCGGCGACTGGCGCTTTGTCGGCGAAGAACCCTTCGGCCATGTCGCGCATCATTTTTTCGTCGTCGTTGAGTACTAGTGCCATGAACGGCGCTCCCCGTATTGATTGATTGACTCCGGGCCTGACCCGGGGTCCAGAGCGTTGGAACGCCCACTATGATTGGATCTGCTTTTGGCCGCTCTAGGCCCAGGGTCAAGCCCGGGGACAGTGAAGTGATTGCGTCAACGCCAGGGCAACTGGATCGCTTTACGGTCGTCCAGTCGTATTCGCTCTACGCGCTTCGCCATCTTTGGCCCACGGACCAAAAACGACTTCGAAACCCTACGCTCCAGGCAACGCCAGAATATGCTTGCTGATGATATTGAGCTGAACCTCGCTGGTCCCGCCTTCGATGGAGTTCGCCTTGGTCCGAAGCCAACTTTTTGCAAGCTTGCCGTCCTTTGACCGCTCGCCTTCCCATTCCAGCCCGTCGTGGCCGGCGCTGTCCATCATCAGCTCGAACTTCCGCTTGTTCAGCTCCGTGCCATAATATTTCAACATGGAACTGTCAGCGCCGAGGCTCTGCCCGGCTTTGGCTTCGGCGAGCTTGCGTGCAACCGTGAGGTTGAAGGCCCATTCGTCGATTTCCGCTTCCGCGATCTTGGCGCGCAGCATGGGGTCGGACAGGCGGCCCGTCTCGTCGAGGCCGAGGCTCATCGAGGCAATTTCGTGCATGGGGCGACCGCCCTCATAGCCTGCCGAGATGCCTTCGCGTTCATGGGTCAGCAGATATTTGGCAATGGTCCAGCCCTTGTTCTCCTCGCCGACGAGGTTCTTCTTCGGGACTTTGACGTCCTCGAAGAAAGTCTCGCAGAAGGGCGATTTGCCGGAGATCAGCTTGATCGGACGCGCTTCGACGCCGGGCGTTTCCATGTCGAACAGCACGAACGAAATACCGTGATGCTTGGAACCGGAATTGTCGGTGCGCACGAGGCAAAAGATCCAGTCGGCCTGATCGGCGTAAGATGTCCAGACTTTCTGGCCGTTGACGATCCAGTGGTCGCCGTGGTCCTCGGCCTTGGTCGCGAGCGAGGCCAGGTCGGACCCGGCATTCGGCTCGGAATAGCCTTGGCACCAGCGGATTTCACCGCGCGCGATCTTGGGCAGATGCTCGAGCTTCTGTTCTTCATTGCCGAATTTCAGCAGTGCGGGGCCGAGCATCCAGATGCCGAAGCTGGTCACGGGCGGGCGCGCGTTGATGTGTCGCATCTCGGACAGCACGACCTTCTCTTCAGCGCGGCTCAGGCCCGCGCCGCCATATGCTTTTGGCCAGGTCGGCACAGTCCAACCCTTGGCCGCCATGCGCTCCAGCCAGAGCTTCTGAGCATCCGACTGCCAGACAACATTGCGGCCACCCCAGCAGATGTCCTCTTCGCCGGACACCGGCTCGCGCATCTCGGCCGGGCAGTTCTCCTCCAGCCACGCGCGGGCGTCTAGGCGAAACTCTTCGAGGCTTGCGTCACTCATTTGGCGAACTCCTTGTTTGCGATGCGGCCGAGGAACTTTGCGCCCTGCTGTCCGCCGTTGGTGTATTCTTCCATGCCATCGTTATCAGAAATCGCGTCCCAATGCGCTGCGACGTTTTCTGCGGTTTG
>CALDUL010000098.1 GCA_937923575.1 uncultured Algimonas sp. | reverse complement strand
CTGCAGGGCTTCTTTAAGACAATTGATGGAGGCGACCCTGCCCTATATCACGAGGGCGTCGAGGTCACAGGAAATTACACGGTTATCCAATAATGTCTCCCTTACAAATCATGCAGCACAAGATGAGCGCTCTCGCAAAATTCTTGAATCCAAAGTCTGGAGCCGGCGGTGACGGCGACATGGGTGGAGGCGTGCTGCTGGGTAAGTCTCGCCTGACTGCACACACAATTGAGCTGCTGCTCCGCTCCGAGCCATTCATGCGCACCGCGATGGAGATTATGGGCGAGGACGTTATCCGCGCTTGGAGAACATTCCCAAAGGAAAAGGGCGAGGTCAGCTCATATCATAAGCTGGAGGCGGACCTAGACTTTAAAAAAACCTTGCTGCGAGCGCTCTACTGGACCGACGCATTTGGCGGAGCTTTAATTGTTCCTCGCTATGATAAGGAAAGCGTGGGCCTAGAAGACATGGCTGGCGAGTTTGATCCAGACGAAGTCGAAGGCGAGCTTCTTGGCTGGAAGGTTTACGCGCCGCACCACCTCAAGCCATGGGCACCGAACGGCGCACGCGAAGTTCCTGTGCAGGCCGTAAATGGATTGCCGGAGACATATGAGGTCAAAACCTCGGACGGCACGCAAGAGATTAAAATTCACCACAGTTGGACCATTCCCATGTTTGGTCTCATGTCGAGCGAGACGCCTAAAATGTCAGGCAATAGCTGCCACGGCATGTTCGGAGAGAGCAGGGCTGATCTGATTTTTACGCATATGAGCCGAGCCGTTGGCGGACTTCAAAACATGGCGCACCTTCTTGAGAAGTCCAATATTGACGTTCTCAAGGTGGCCGGGCTGGCTGCCGCTCTGGCTGAATGCACAACCACCGAGGAAATCAGAAAGACAGTTTCGCAGGTCCTCCAGCGTGCAGAGGCCTCGGTTCAAGTCGCATCCAATAAGCAGCCGATGGTCCTAGACGAGTCCGAGTCCCTCGACCGCGAGGGATTGAGCACAGGAGCGGACGCCGCGGTCAAAATGACGGACACGCTGGTTAATGCCTATGTGAGCGCCACACGATTGCCGAGAACGAAGCTCATGGGCGAGCAGGCAAAGGGCCTCAATAATGGCGGCGAGGTGGATCTGACGCACTACTACAATCGCGTTGAGGGTATCAGGGAAGACCGCTGCACGCGCGTGCTTAATTCCATGGACGAGATTGTCTCCTCAAGCTTAGGCCAAGAGGCTCCGCCTTGGCAGTTCGGCTCGCTTACCAGCGTCACTCCAAAAGACAAAGCCGAGATCGAGGCCAAGCGTGCGCAGCGCGACAAGCACTACGCAGACATAGACCTGCCATTTGCCCGGACCAAGATTGCGACCGAGCTGGACCGCGCAGGCGTTTATGACTTCACCGACCAGGAGCTTGCTGACATTAAGGCCTCCGACGGACCGATTGACGAACCAGAAGGTGAATAATGCCTCTCGGTATTCAGCACCCAAAGGGAGTCGAGACAGCTTATCGCAGGTATTTAAACGCTCTGACGACAAAGAGCTTTAATCGGTTTAAGAACAACACGCAGGCCAGCACAGCCGACCTTGAGGCCGCTGCCCTTGCAGGCTTTGCAATTATCCTCACGCGGATTGAGCGCTATAATATCAGGCAAATCAAAGTCACGTTTGAGGACGTTATGGACGTGGAGGTTGCCAAGGCTCGTATCGAAAGAGCGTCGGCCAAATCCATTAAGCCACAGCTGGACAGGGCCAGACGCGCGAACGCAAACCTCATTAAAGACATTACGAAAAAGCAGCGTGCTCGCGTTGCTCTTGAGGTCGCGCGGGAGAGTGACGTTGCTTTAAGTACCCGCCTGCAGGACGTGCTCGGCATAGGCAAACGCCGCGCGAGCATTATCGCAAGAGACCAGACGGCCAAAATCAACGGCGCTCTATCCGAGGCCAGACACACTGCGGCAGGTGCTAAAAGCTACAAATGGCGCACCGCGGGGGACGAACGCGTGAGGCAGCGCCACAGCGATATTGACGGCGTCGAGTACCGATACGACGAAGAAACGGGTGCCGAGGGTGGACAAAAGCCGGGTCAGCCTGTTTTATGCCGCTGCTATGACGAGCCAATTTTTGAGGACTGATTCCATGAAAAACAAACAGATGCTGATGCACAAGACAGCTTTGCCAGAGGGCGCACTCATGACAAACGGCGTCGCCATTGACGTCTCCAATGTTCCGAAGTCTAGCGACGGCGCGTTAATCCTAAACGCAAAAGCCATGCGCACAGGAGATTATCAGTACGTTGCGTTTGAGATATCCGGCTCCGCTGCACGCGGTCATAAGTGGGACGAGATTTTGACAGGCCGCATGGAGAAGGCTGACGTGCAGGCTATCCTCCCCCAGTTCAAAGCCCTGCCCATGACGGACGAGCACGAGTTCGTTAAGGTCGGAGAACGCGCCGAGCATTCCTGCGGAACAGTCCTCGCGCCGGGCAAGATGAAAGGCAAGTTCGTAAACACCGAGTGTGTCGTCCATGACCCTAAAACGATTATGAAGATCACGAGCGGAGAGGCCTCCGAGCTGTCAATTGGATTCTATTCTATAATTGAGTGGGTGGACAATCCGCAAAAGGGCGACCCAGATTTTTATATTCGAGAGATTGACTTGAATCACCTCGCCGTGGTTAGAGAGGGCAGAGCGGGACCTGATGCAAGGCTCTCCAACCACAAGGCTATACTTTCCGAGGAGACAGCAGCCATGAAAAAAATTATGATTAACGGTGTTGAGGTTGAGGTATCGGAGGTCGTTTACAACGAAATCATCCGCCTTCAAAACGCCGAGACTGCCTCACAGGAAGCTATCGCCACGGTGACCAACGAGCGCGACCTCGCGCAGGGTCAGATTATCGTTCTCAACAAAAAAATTGAGGGCGGCGATCAGGAGGCGATTGAGAACGCTCGCCAAATGGCGAACGAGCACGCCACCTTTATTGATGAGGCGACTCGCCTCGGCCACGACACTTCCGGCCTTGAGCTCGGCGGATATGACCGCACAGAGACTCAAATCAAAATCTTAAACGGTGACGCGTTTAATTATGAGCTTGAGAATGACGCCGCTCCAAAGATGGTTGACGGCGTTTGGATTGCTGCGCTTAAGAACGCAAAATCTGCAAAACCACAAAAGCAGAAAGGGAAAAACTCCTCCTCTGCTCTTGACGGACACGTGCCGCCGCAGTCTAAGTCAGCTGTAGAGCACCAAGCGTCCGCTCAAGACCGTATTAACCAAAGCTACTTCGGTGGCGGCAAAAAGAAGAAAGCGGAGTAAATCATGCGTCCTTTCGAGTTTTCAGGATATAGCAAGTTTCAAGACCAGCCTTGCGTTCACCCCGGTAAAATCTTTGACCGCAGCGATCAGGACGGCTCAAGCTATGTCCCGCAGGGCGGTCCGGCTCCATATGGCCGCGTCCTCGTTCGTGGCGCTGGCGTTTTGGGGACTGACCTCGCTTCCAAGCACCACACGCTCACCGACACTTGTTCTCTGCCGGACAAGGACGGTGCTTATCTTAAAGCTGACGACGGTCAAACCTACGCCGACGCCGGAGTTTCACTGCCCGTAAACGCTGCAGGCCTCTTGATGGTCTTGGGCGTCGGTATGTTCACAGAGCACACCAGCCCTCTGAACTCTCGCCTCGCCCAGCCTTTCGGTCTTGGCGACCTCGCTTATCAGTCCGAAAAATGCGGACAGGTCGGCGTTGCTGAAGAGGGCCGTATCTGGGCCTATTGCGAGACGGACATTAACGTCGGCGACGACTTGTTCTTCCGCACGGTCGTGACAAGTACCGACGACGGCGTTCAGCTGCTCGGCGCGTTCTCCAATGTTGGCGGCGCTAACTTCCAGCCCTTCACCCATGGCTCTGTCTTCCGCGGTGGACCCGCTGGTGGAGCCTTCGTTGTTAACCTTAACGTGAGAAACTAAAGCCATGCGTAACAAACACATCATGACAATGAGCGCCTCCGCATTCTTGGCGGCCACGCACGCCGCGTTCTATGAAAGCGACGACGCAGAAGAGCAGTCGAAATGGGCAGAAGGCCTGTTCCAGAACGCACAGGCTCTGGAGCTTTCCATGAATCGTATGACCAACTCTACGGTCAACAACATTGACGTGGACCTGATTGCTCGTGCGATCACCACGCGCTGCTATGAGGTTCGCGAAGATTACGAAGAGGACCGCACACCGCAGTGGTTCCTCGATATGTTCCGCGAGCGCGGACTGTTTTCAAACTTGGCTCCCGGCACGCGCGGTTATATCGACAGCGTCCGTGATTACGCCGCCGGTCCTGTTCGCTTTATTGGCGACAAGACTGACGACTGGCCAACCACTGGCGGCCGCACGGTCGAGAACCGTCTGCGCGAGGTTAAATACTTTGCGAAGGCTATGGAGTACGGCATTCTTGAACTTTGGCAGTCAGCCAAAGAGGGCAAGGATATTGTCGGCGAACGTATCAAAGACGTCTATGTGGACATTGACGAGTTTATCGAGGCTCTCATTGCGCAGGGCGCTCCGCTCCACGGCATTTACGGCTTTATCAACCACCCTGATATCCCTGTTTCTGCCCTGCCGCCTACGGCGCAGGGAACGGGCACAGCGACGGAGTGGCCTGCTAAAACCTCTGGGGAGATTATCTTTGACCTCCAGACAATGCGCCGCGCCACACGCGTCGACTCAAATTACAATGAGGTCGCTGACACCCTTCTCGTTTCTGCACAGCGTTATGAGTTCGCTGACGCGAAAGAGATAGGTTCAAATGGCGACTTTGTTCTTGGCCGCTGGCAAGAGCTGCAGAAGAACAAGTCGATTGCAGGGCTTAAGGACCTGATCCCGTTCGTGCCTTATGACACGGCGGGTCCGGGTAACACGCCTATCGCCACAGCTGGTCGCTTCAACAGCACCACAATCGAGATGCCGTTTATGCCGCCGCGCAAATTGCCGACGGAATATCACGGTTCGAAGTGGAAGACTGGCTTTGTCGGTGGCGTCGGCTCCGTCCATATCAAGCGTAAAAATCGCTTCCGCACTTTCACAGGACTCTAGACCATGGCTAAAGTTAAATACGCACTTCTCGCTGCCATTCCCGCACTGACTTTGTCTTTGCGGATTGGCGAAAAGGTCGGCGGCCTTCAAGGCCTAGTCGATGTGACCCTCACTCCCGGAGACGGCACAGTCTCCAAAGAGGAGTTTGATGCCCTGTCGAAGCATAAGACTGTTTTGGATTATGTCAGCGAAGGCGACCTGCGGTTCCCCGGCGAGGCGAAAATGGAGAAGCTTTACGGCCAATCCAAGGCCGCTAAGTTTGACCGCATGAATCGCCTGTCTGCTATTCAGGAGGACCGCAAGAACAAAGCTGCGGAAATCCAAGAGAACGGCGGCGCTGATAATTCCGAGCAGCTTGATTCCATTAAGGAAGAAAACAAACAGCTCAAAGCTGAAATGGCCGAAATGGCTGACGCAATCAAAGCCTTGCAAGATGCTCCTCCTGCTTCTAATAACGCAGGAACAGGAACCACTGACGAGGAATAATCATGTTGCGTATCAAGAACAACACAGAGTTTGAAATCCCGCTCGGCGGGGTTGTTGTTCTTGCACCTAACGGCGGCGAGGGCGTTATTGAGCGTGATGCTATGTGGATCACCGAGCGCCCTCTCTATCAGGACTACAAAAAATCTGGAGCAATCACGGAAGTGAAAGCACAAGCCAAAACTCCAGTCCCTGCAAAAAAGACCGCACCCGCTAAAAAGGGAATCACGCAGGTCCCAAAGGGCACCCAGAAGCAATCTGATAAGTCAGAATTGACAGCCGAAACCGGAGCGACGAAAGATGGAGACACTTAACCTCGCTTGGTTTCTCGCTACGATTTACGGCAGACCCTTCACACCATTAGACGCAGACTTATACGAGAGCGTGTTCCTGCAAGCGGAACTTGAGCTTTCACAGGTCAAATGCTTCTGCCCTAAGATTTACCCGCACGCCATGTCCATTAAAATCGCTCTCATTCTGACAGCAGCAAGGCCGTCAGAGAATGGCGATGTTATGGTTGGCGCTTCCGTATCAGACACAAAGGCATACGTCGTGGAAGACACGGTCTATGACACCACTCGCAAGTATAAAATTCTGGAAGGCAAAGAGGACCCGAACTCTCCGCAGAATATGCTGCGTATGATTGTCTCGAAGTGCAAGCCTGCCTTGACCATAGGAGCGCTCACAGTCCGCGGCGCTGCTGCCTGCAATACAGACTGTTGGGACACAGACCTCTATAATCGTTTTGTGGAGCACGCCGACAAGGCGGATAATTAACCGTGGAAAATTCCGTCATAAAGCGGGAGGACAACTTCGACGAGGTGATTAACAATATCCTTGCCCTCGCTGGAGCCGAGGTCGGATATCTGGCTGAAACCACAGGACCGCAAACCTACGACAATGGACTGACGCTGGCCACGAACGCTCTTTATCAGGAGCGAGGCACGCGCCACATTCCGCCGAGGCCCTTTATGGAAAAGGGCGTGGACACGATATTGCTGGCACAGAACAGCAGAAGCTTATCCGGACCCGTATTGGCAGCTATATGCGGACGCATAACACCAGGCGCAGCAAATGCTCGCGTGGGCATTGCCCTGCAGGGCGAGATTAGGAACGCGATCCGCGGCGGAGAGTTCTTGTCCCTCAAGCCAGAGACGGTGAGACGCAAAGGTTCTACAAAGCCTCTTGTGGACACTGGCCGCCTGCTGCAGGGCGTGGACACGAGGCCGAAACGATGAGCGATAATAAAGGTCTTTATTGGCAGCAGCAGTCTGGCGTTTACACGCAGCCGCAAGTTATCAACCCTCCCATGGGGCAGAACGCTAACAATGCGCGGCACGCTGTCTGGCATTTGGGCAACGAACTCGAAGTCGAACTATACCCTGCGAGCGCTTGGCGTGCCGGGGACGGCGACGAGGTTGACGACCTTCGCCACACAAAAGGACCCGCCACGGTTTTGACCATATGGGGAACGGCGCAGCCCTATCATGGCGATGGAGGCTCTAGCGACCGCGAGGGCGATGCTGGCGGCGAATCCGTCGAGGGGATGATTGTGGTGCATATTGACAGCCACCAGCCGGAGAACATTGCGGTCGCCGCAGACAACGAAGAACTGTTTCCCAGCGGAGGCATAAGGCTGACGGACGACGAGGACAAGACTGCAGGCAAGGGATATGCGCACGCTGCCCTTATACGCTGGCAGGGACGCCGCTGGAAGGTCATGCAGGTTATTGAGCTATTCGAGGCAGGAGACGAAGAGAACGGCAATGGCGCTGTCTATCGCTGCCTTTGCGCACGCTTCACAGACAAGTCGCAGGAGCTGACGGCCACGCCTGCGGTCGCCGAGTCTGTTGGCGAGAGCAACTTTTGGGGTCCGTCATGAAGCCGAGTGACTTTGCAAAATCATACAAGTGCTATCAGGACTGCATAGAGGCCAGCGACGCGGACCTCGCGAAGCTGCTCCGCCTCGGATGCGGCGGTGTTGCTGTGTCCGCGTTTGAGGACGCAATGGTCACCACCCTCGGACGCTGGCTGCGTTATATGACTGGCGTGCCTTTTGTGAAAGCCTATCAGGCGGCACCCCGTCCTGAAGAGAAAGAACTCATGAGCGGTCAATACGGCACAATTCACCTGCTTTCCGTGACCGGAACTGGTGCGGCGCCTGTGCGCAGTGTTTCTCGCGTGGTGATAGACGGCGAGGAGCAATGGGACCTGTGCGAGAATATCTCTCGCGTAGGTAAATATTCCTTTCAGCTGGACGTTTATCGGGACAGCGGACAAAACGAGGCAGGCGAAACGGACTCCACAGTTCGTTATCCTGTCGGCTCTGCCTTTGACGTATTGCAGAGAGCGAAGTCGCGTATGCTTCACCATGTCCACCGCGCGGCGCTTTCGCAGTACGGTTTGGTCTATGACGACCACGCTATGGAGCGCGTTCTAAACCTCCCGCCAGAGAAAGTGCAGGAGACATATGAGAGCCGAGCGAGTGCGAATATTGAAATAATGGCCTGCAGCTCTAGCCAAATGCGTCAGCCCGTTATAGGAGAAAATCACTTCCAAGAGTTTGACTTTGAATGTGAAGCTGACTTATCTGATTTGGAGAAACCCGCTCCGGCGGAGATCATATGCTAGGAGATAGCCATGCAACTGAATAGATGTGCAACAATCTGTAACGCTAACCTCAAGCGCGACCTTATGTCGAGCTTCACAATTATTGACCAAGTCCTCGTCACGGACGCGCAATGCAACTCTCTGGTTTTCATGACCGACGAGAAGGGCCTTAACGATATTTCAGCGCCGCTGTCAGGTCCTTGGATTAGCAAGACGGACCGCCGCACGCGGACGGTTGCTTCTCTCGCAGAGGTCGCCAGCCACTACAGCCCTTCCTCGGAAGTCTATATCATGGCGAAACAATACTTCGCGAATGTTGGACAGCGCGGCGTCGCTCCATATTTCACTCTCGGGTACTGGGACCGCGCTGGTGGTGAAGCTATCTCGACAGCGCTGGACGCAATCAACAACTGCAACCCCTGCTTCTCCCGCGTCGGTATTGTTCACCGCAACACTGCTGGTGAGAAGATTTACGACACGCCTATCACGCTGGCATTGCTGGACTGGTGCCAGACAAATGAGAAGTCAGGATATGTCGTCTCAAACGACGAGGGTACCGAAAACACCTCCAACACAACAAACACCGCTGCGCAGGCTGCCGCTCTTGGTTTGTCCGACCAGTATGTCCAGTATGTCAAAGGCACCTGCCGTGTCGTGACAGATCCCGTTACGGGCGAGACATTGTTCTGGGCGGACGGCGAAACCGTTCTTGATGAGGACGGAAATCCCATTGAGGACACCACGCAGGCAGGCTTTCAGGACCTTATCTCTGACGGCACAGAGCCTATGCTGGAGAGATTCATTCCCTACACTGAAATCCTTGCCGCTGGCTGGCAGTCAAATGTGGACCTCTCACAGAGCGGGTCCGGTTATAATTTGGCGTATAAGCCAATGGGCGGCGCAGGCTTTGTGGGCATTCCTGCAGACGCGATTGACAACAGCGTCGTGACTTCCGTCACAGGCAAGAACCCAGACAACACACTCAATCCGAATAATAACGGATATGCGAACGTCTATGTTCAAACGCAGGGCCTCACAGGCCTCTTCCCCGGCGTCTCCGTCACTGGCGTTCGTATGAATAAGGTTCACCTTAGAAAATATCTGCGCAGCCAGCTCGCGCAAGCACAGGCAAATCTCTTTGCCAACTCTCGCCGCGTCGAGTTTGACGACGCGCGAGGCGCTTCAAAAGTCCAGTCCGCTGCTGGCCGCGTTATGGCGGCCGCCCAAGAGGCTGGGCACTTCACGAACGATGCGCAGCCTTGGGAACTGTCGGGCACATATGCTCGCAAGGGCTTAGGCTGGGTGATGCGTCAGGACAGCTTCGCGGACCAGACTGCCGCTCGCAAGACTGCCGGCACCGCTCCCGTTCTTAAAATCTGCTACGTCGAGGCTGGCGGAACTGATCACGTCCCGTTTGAGCTCTGCACACTTGCTGCAGCGCCCAGCGTTTAATCCGAGGAGATAATCATGGGTTGCGAAAACACTTCTGTAATGAGCCTAGCCAATGCGCTAGTTAACTGGGACGTCGCTGGCGTTGGTGAGATTGTCGGGTTTGCCGAGGGCGAGAACGTCATTGAGATATCGTTTGCGGACGAAATTGGAAACACGATTAAAGTCTCCGGCGACGGTCGCACAGGCATTATCGAATCCAATGGCAAGTCAAATGGCACCGCCACGCTCAAGCTGCACCCTTCTAGCCCTTATGTCGGTATCTTTAACGACCTGTTTCTGGCCAACAAGACGACCCGCGGCGACATGACTGTGGCCGATGTTGAAACTGGCGCTACTTGGGAACTGGAATGTGCGGTCATGATGAAGCCGCCCAACCAAGGACTCGGCACTAAGGTCCCCGATAGTTACGACTTCCCTTTTCTGTTTGTTCGGTCTACATATGACGCGCCGCGCAATTCAGTGGCGGCAATCGTAGCTGGCTAAAATTATGCAACCCAATATTTTCGACTATATCACACACTGGAACGTCGGGGATATTGAGGACACCAACCACAAGAAATTAAAGCGCCGCTCTGTCGAGGGGCGCTCTTTTCAGTTTAAAAAGTTGGACGTTCGCGCACGCACAAGAATGCTGATAAAGCTCCGCGCTCTAATCGAAATTGCCGACCCGATGATCCGCGCGGGTATATCGCTCTTTCAGGGCACGGACCCAGAAGCCGCAGCGGACGCAAAGCCAGAAGACTTTGATTTGGGTAAGCTGGTGCAGGACTTCCTCCCGCAGCTGATTGAGCGCGTCTTTGACGAGAGCCTTGTCGATATGTTTGACGACCTCGCCTCACAGGCAATGGTTGAGATTGACGGTAAGTTCGTGGCGCTAACAAATCCGAACGCCTATGAGAGCGCATTTGACGAGGATATCACCCTGCAGGTTCCGGTCGCCCTTACAGTGCTGGAGGTCAATCTGGCAGACAGTTTTTTCAAAATTCTCAATCGCTATCTTCCGCAGGGATTACCGACAAGCGACTCCTAAAATATCTCACCGAAGGCACAATAGAAGACGCGAGCTTCCTCTCCGTTAGGCAGAAGCTTGCACCTGACGTCGTCGAGTATTGGCTGCTATATGCCCCAGTCGTGGGCAAGCTCTGCACCTATAAAGAGATGTTCGTGGACGAATGTTTTAACTTCGCAGATATTTACTTTATGCACCAGATACTGGAATTGAGAACATACGACGGTGCTGTCGGTGAATACGAAGCGGACCAGAAAGCGAAGGAGAGTTAGATATGAAGCTGCTAGACCTTCTCATTGATATTACGATCCGGTCCGGCAAATCCGCCGCCCAGCTTTCATCTATTCGCCGCAGCACGAAAAAGACCGAGGAGACATTCCTTGGCCTGACCGGGAAGAGCGCGAAGCTCGCCAAGGGCATTCTCGGCGTGGGAGCTGCTGCATACGCAGCCAAGCGGGGACTGACAGCGCTAATTAACGCAGGCTCCGATTATGAAACAGGTCTTGTCGGCGTGGCCAAGACCACAGGCCTTGCGGGTGCAGAGCTGCAGTCTTTTAAAAATGACATTAAAGCCCTTGCGCGGAACCCAGAGATAGGTTCAACAGCCATGGAGCTGTTTGACCTTGCGCAGGTCGCAGGCACACTCGGCATTAAAGGCCGCAATGACCTCCTGCTATTCACCGCCACAATGGGACGGCTCAAGGTTGCCTCGGACGGTAAGCTGGTGGGAGAAGAGGCCGCTCAATCGGTCGCCAATATTATCAGCGCGTCAGGTAAGGGCATAGGTGACATTGACAACCTCGGCAGCGCAATCACCTTCTTGGGTAACAATTACGCGGTTAATGAGGCGCAGATTTTAAGCTCGTCCACTAATATCGCAAAGAGCTTGCGCCGCTTTCGTCCCGCGGCCAGCGACGTCGTCGCGCTCGGTACCGCATTTGCAGAGATGAAGATAAGCCCAGAGCTCGCAGGTACCGCCGTCTCAAAGACGCTGAATAAGATTGAGAGTGCGGTCGCCGGGGGCGGCAAGGAGCTTAAGGAGTTCCGGCGCATTACAGGCCTGACCACTGCTGACATTAAAGAGATGCTTAAGACTGACGCCGCGGGACTATTCGCTGCCTTTGCCGTTGGCCTCAATCGCGTCCAGTCCGAGGGCGAAAGCCTGACAACGGTTCTGGATGGAATCAAACTCTCCGATATCAGGACAGGTGATACGCTTAAATCCATTGCGACGGAAGCCAGCCGCATGAACTCCGTGATGGACGACAGCGCACGCGCATTCAGGGAGAACACTGCGCTCGAGGCAGAGGCCGCGCAAGCTGGCGACACATACGCTAAAAAGAAGCAGGCCATGGGCGAGAGCATTAAGGCCCTCGCTGATACGATAGCCTCGACGGGTTTAATGGACCTTATGAAGGACTTTTTTGACGCGATTAACAGCGGCGTCGGAGCAATCGACAAGTTCCTAAATAGCGGACATTGGCTTTTGGAGCTTCTTGACTGGACCGCGGCCGGATTTGCTCTGATTTACCCTGCGGCTGTTTTGCTGGCGAAGGCGCTGATATTCTTTGCGATCCCTGCGATTAAAGCCCTTGGGCGAGCAATGTTCGCTAATCCGATAGGCCTCTTCATCCTTGCGGTCTATGCTCTCGTTCTGGCCTTTAAGAACTGGGACAAAATTCTCGCCATGGCGAAGCGAGTGGGTGCTGCTCTTCTCGATCTTGGGACCAAGGTGTTCGGTCCTCAATTTACCGTTATGATAATGATGGTCCGCAAGCTGGGGGAAATCCTCGGCAAATATCTCTGGGGACAAATCAAGCGCCTGGTCACGCTCGTTAAACAGATATTCTCTGGTGACTTCAAAGGTGCGTGGGAGACGATGCAGGATATTGTCGGCGCTGCTGTCAATGCCGTCCTGTCGATATTCAAGACCCTTGCGCCAAACGCTGCTGCCGCCTTCGCTGCCGTATACACAAACGCCAAGCACTGGCTGCAGGATAAGCTCGGAGCGGTTTTCGACTGGGCGAAAAACAAGATTGCGACCGTCAAAGGGTGGTTCTCCGGCTTGTTCAAGAAGACCGACGCTGAAATCGAACGCACGCGCCGCGGTGCGCCGCCTCCTCCGCGTGCGCCGTTTGGCGGCGGGGGCGGGACCGCAGGCGCAGGAACGCGCTCACAGGCCAGCACAGCGCCTCGTGCCGGCGCGACCACGGTGGTGAATGACAGGCGCATTGAGAAGATAGAGGTCAAGATACCTGTGCAGACAAACGCCAGCCCACAACAGATTGGCCGCGCGGTGCGTCAGGAAGTGCGCAAGATTGACCGCGGCGTTAAATTGGACGCGACAACATGACAACAATACCGCCCTTCATTCCACAGTTTGCAGATATGCTCGCGGGGACCGACTGGGACATATCCCTACCCGAGAGCGTGAGCTATGATAACGAAATCAGCAGCGAGCCGATTGAGGACCCGAACACCAGCTTCGTTCGCGACCACAACAGGCAGGCGCCTGTCATAATTGGATTTGAGTTAGAGGTCAGCACACTCTCCTCCAACAAGAGTGTTGCCGATGGTGCCGAGCGGATAACAGAGTTCTATGAAAAACTCCTGCGCCTGCGCGACAGACAGAGCGTTTCTGTCGATGCCTTTATTGAGGTTTACACTGGCATAAGACGCTACGAGAACATGGCATTCCGAAACATCTCTCAAACCCGCGACGCTGGCGCACCCAACGTGGCGCTGTTTTACATTGAGCTTGAGGAGTTCCGCGCAGCCTCAAGGCCTAAACTCACAACGCTGTCATACCTCCTCGATGCCAACGACGGCGCTATTGGTAAAAATGGCAAAAGGATTGTCAGCGATAGCCACAGAATGATCACGGAATCCACCGCAGATATTAAGCAATTCAGACGCCTCGACGTCACCGCATATGAGCTCGGTATTATTTCAGCGGGTGTTTTCTAATGTTTATTATTTTTGTAGAGGCATTCCCAAGCTTCCGCGGCGGAATAACTTTGTCTGACGTGGATTATGTCTGCCAGTTTGATTACAACCAAATGGCGGACCGCTGGTCTTTCTCGATGTGGCTGGCCTCGGATTTTGCGCGAGGTCAAACCGACCCGACATACAGCGCCTGCCCTTTGATAGCAGGCTCATATTTTGACGGCGGTAAGGACTTGATTGAGGAGCTTCGCCTCGGCCACCGAATGTATGCTGTTGACAAGCGAGGCATTGACCCGACGCTGGATTGGTTTCAGAGGTTCACCACACCGCTCGCGGACGGCATAACCAGCACATTTATTGTGGTCGGTACCGACGAGGAGTTCACGGAGCTGAAAGACAATGTCAATTTTGTTCAACCGTTTTGTTGAGGTCAACTTTTTTGATGCCAACCTGACAATAGGAGGCCGAGCCGAGCTTGGCGGGAGCGGCGTTATTCTGCCGCCCACTATTGAGTTCGACACACATCACGATAGCGACTCAAGTCCTAATGAGGCCGTGATTGGCCTGTATAATCTCTCGCCGCTGACGCAGAACAAAATACTCGTAGAGGGCGCACGCATTCAGCTGGACGCAGGATATTGGCCTGTCGGCGGCAGCCGCTTCACAGGACCTATATTTGCCGGGCAGATACGCAAGGCCTCGACCAACCTCGTTAATGGTGGCACCGACACGCTCACAACGATTGAGTGCGGCGACGGTGACGACGCCTATGCCCACACGCGAATCCGTAACATTTTCAGAGGAAAGTCCCACAAGGACATTGCACTCTATATCGCCGACGCCTTTAAGCGTAGGGGAATAGACATTGGCCGTATTGAGGTGCCTGATTTTCAGGAGGCGAGGCCTCGGACGGTGGACGGTCTTGCGAGGCGCGAGCTTGACGACATTGCGCTACAGCATGACCTTCACTGGTCAATTCAGGACGGCGTTCTAAATATCGTGCCGCGTGATGAGGCAGTGAATAAAGACGTCTATATCCTGACGGAGAACACTGGGGTTATCGGCTCGCCAGAGTTTGACGACAAGGGCGTCATTATTGACACGATGATGGTCCCGCAATTGAGGCCCGGCGACACCATACTCCTTAAAAACACAGTTCTCACGACGCGAGTCCCAGAGCTTTGTAAAATCCAAAAGGTGGACTTCTCCGGCAGCAACAAGGGCGGTTCCTTTGGTGCTAGGGTCGAGGCCAGATATATCCGAAACGATAAGGTCACTCGTTCGCGCGAGCGCCTGCTTGGAGCAGTGACATGAGAACCAGTGAAGTCCTACGAAGCAGAGAGCGTGCACAGGACATGGCCACAGGCTCGGCAATCGCCTGTGAGGTTACTGCGATACACCTGTCCCCCGAAGGCGGTGATCCCCTCGTGGACGTGCGTCCGCTCCAGAAAACACGCATTGTTGAACTGTCAGGAAATATTGAACAGTTGGAGCCTCTTGATATTATCGAGGTGCCATATGCGGGTTTAATCGCGTCCAGCTCCTTCGCGCTTTGGATCCCGCCAGAACTGGGAATGCAGGGCCTGCTCATAAACACGCAATACGAGGTAGGGGAGCTGGCGAGCGGAGAGCGTCAAACCACACGCGTTAAAGATAAGTCCGGCGGTTACTTCCAGCCGACGGGCATGGTTTCTGGTGCCGGCTTTCAAGGCAGCGAGGCTTGGGCTGAAATTAGAAGCGAAGACTGCCGGATTGCGGTCAGCGAATCCACCGTGCATTTGGAAGCGGGAGACGCTAACATGGTCCTTGAAGACGGTAAGTGGGATATTAACGTCGCAGGATTATCGCTGCTGGAGGCTTTGCAAGAGATGTCCTCTCACTTAGAGAGACTTGAGAAGCTCGTTCACAAAGACGGAACGAAGCACGGACCAGTGCAGGACCGCAAAATTGACGACATGGCGAAAGCCACACCGCCAGAGAGAGAAGAAAGAGGAGTCCGATGAGCACACTAGCACTCGACCAAGACGCAGACATTATGGGTGCAACGCATGAGGACGGCGCAGAGACTGTTGTTGTTGTGAGTGGTGCCCTGCAGGTCTCGCAGCTGGCTGGTCAGGCCGTGAGCCTCAATCGTGGCAGCGTCTGGTTTAATCTTTTCGCAGGTGTGGACTATCAGTCACTATTCTACGACGCCACCCAGTCGGATCAGGAGCTGGCTGGCATTAGGGCCTCTGCGATACGGGACGCTCTGTTCGCTGTGGACGGCATTGCAGGCTTCTCTTCTCCGGGCGCGAATATAACCTTTGACAGAATTAACGAGGACACGCTGGTCCCGAATATCCCCTGCCTGATTATATCCTGTGACTATTCACGACAGCCAGCTTATGTGGAGCCAATACTATGAGACAGGGATTAACCACCTTCGGCATTATCAGGAAGAGAATGTCAGACCTCCTATCGGACTTCGCGCAGCGGATTAAGGAGGGCGGAGCATTTGGGCCAAGCACAACGCTGGACAACCCTGACAAATATGCAGGCGACGCTCTTGTCCAAATCGCCACGACCGCCTCGGCCAGCGATCACGAGCTGTGGGAAGCTGTCGAGTATATGTATAATATGCTGGACTATAGACAGGCGGAGGGTCGCTATCTTGAAAGGCTCCATGGCATTCCCAAGCTGGGCTTAACGAAAGAGCCTCTTGAAAGCTGGGACGCCTACCGCGCGAAGGTTTTAGGATTCCTCTCCGGCAATGCCAGCCGAACAGACCCGTCGGTACTGGCGGCCGCACAGCCCGGCGTACTCTGCGCACGTCAAATATTCTCGACTCTTAGCAATCCAGTGGAGGGCATTCCTGCTGGAGGGACAATGCTCGTTCTTAAGACCTGCAACACCGATTACGAGGAACTCGCTGCCCAGCTTTACGACAAGACAGAGATTGGAATTTACTCTTGGTATGGTGACGTGACTGCCAACCACCAGACAGAGAATAACGGCTGCCTTCAGTTTAGATTCCAGCCAGCCTCAAAGGTTTATATTGACCTGACAATCCACGGCTACTTCGTGGACACAAACTGCCGAGGCGCAGTGAATGAAACCAGCGTAAGGGCGGAGGCTGTCGAGCGTCTGTCCTCTGTCTTTGACGACTGCGGTTTTGGGCAGCAGCTAACAGGTGCTGAAATGACCGCGCTGCTTGCAGGATTGCAGGGCTTTGTTTGCACCGCGGTGGGAATGAAGCGGCGACCGAAGCGACTTTATTCCGAAGGCTGCGACCTGTCCGATGCCCTGACGTTGGAGGAGTGCGGACAAAATATTCCATGGGCAAGCTATGTTGCGTGCGGGTCTTTCGCCGTTGGCGAGATGTGGTGCAATATTACCCAGAACTGCGTGCAGCTTAAGCCCTGGGAATATCCTGACTTTGATATCTCGCTGGCAAGAATTGTCGTCTCGGAGCCAGAGGCGTGTTAACTCTAATCGGAAAGACGCTCGCCAAAATAGGTGACAGCGGGGGCGATTGTGATGGTCCTGACCTATCGGTCGAGGATATATGCGCAGAATGCCGTCAGCTCAATCGCTGGAGCCGACGCGCCATTGACTGGTCCAACAAGGCCAGCTCTCGCCTCGGAGCCATTGTGGGCGCAATCCTGAAGGCTGACGACGATATTCTGGCGAGCCTGTGTGGTAACTGTCTGCTGGCAGCACCTGACAGCCCAGAGTGCTTCTTGGTTAAGTTGGACGTGCTCGGCATTGACACCAAGGCCACATTCCTTGTCGGCGGAGACGATTGCTTTAAGTTTGGCAGAAAGGTCACATATACCTCATGCGGCGTTGAGTCCTGCTGGTTTGAGATTTGCGACTATCTTTGCGAGACATGCACGGAGAGAACGCTTGACCCTGTTAATAATCCAGAGGACCTCGCGCTCGCGCAGAAGATGGTGCAAATTGCACAGCTCAAAAACAGGTCGATCAATACAGCACCCGCACTGCTTGAGGGTATAAAAATCCTCTTTGAAAATTCAGACCCTGAAATTGTGCAGGTATTGGAGACGAAGGTTGTCATATATGTTGGCCGACCTTTCACCGCGCAGGAGATACAGCAGCGCAGGTTCTATGCGTCCTTGCTTCCTTTAAAGCAGGGCGTCGAGCTTGTATTTGCCGAGCCGTGTCAGTAGGAGTAAATCATGGCATACACAAAAACATTTGCAAACGGAGCCGGAGCAGAGACCTCCACAATGAGCGCAGCGCAACGCGCTCTCGGTTGGATATGCGGCCAGCTGGACATTGGACAGTTTAACCAAATCCAAAAAGAAGTCTTCGAGGATATCAAGGAGGTCAATGATCGAGTCGACACAATCAGCAACAGTCTGGGCGGTATAGATTTTAAAGACGACTTCATTCAGGACATTGCATTCAATCCCGTTAATGGAAAGCCTGATACGCGAGAGATGGTTATAAGCTACGCGCCGACCGGAGATGAGCAGGTCACAGACATAAGGGTGCAGATAGCCGGCTTCACATTCCGCGGGATGATGACTCCCTTTCATGGGTCCGCTGCTGACATTCCTGACGGCTGGCAAATTTGCAACGGCACGAACGGCACTCCAAACTTGGTTGACAGGTTTATCATGGGCAGGGGTGCCGCAACAACTAACGGAGAGACGGGCGGCGCTTCAACAAAAACAACGAGCGCTTCTGGAGCGCACAGCCATACGGCTTCTGGGCGCACAGGAGCGACCTCACTTTCGATCGCACAGCTACCGCCGCATGGACACGGAGTCGACGACCCTGGTCATGCTCACTCTTACAAAGACAAGGCCAGCTCTGGAAGTTTTGAGCTTGACGACGGTAATGATTTGTTCGTCCCGACCTCCCATCCCGACAACACCAGAACAACCGTCGCCTCCACCACAGGTATTACGGTGCAGCAAACTGGCTCCGGGCAGGGCCATGACCACAGCGTATCTTTAACGACTGGGCAGGCGCCTAATCACACACACACAGTATCAACACTTCCGCCATATTATAAAATGGCTTGGATTATGAAGCTCTAAGGAGACTATCATGGCAGACTTCGCTTCCGACAATAATGCCGTCCTCACTCCAATGTCCGACGCCGAGATAGAGGAGGGCCTCAAGTGCGGCGCAATTGACGTGGGACAGATTAACTGGCTCATAAAGCGTGCGCTGGACAAGGTCGAGACTGACCGATATTTTGTAAACGCCTCTGGAATCCTGAACACCACATTGTTCAACGGAGTTCTGACAGACTTAAGGTTCGGTCAGCACAGGGACCCGCAAAATGTTTATGACCAAAGCACCGGAATAATCACATACCCTGTTGACGGCTTTGTTGTGCAAAATGCCGCAATATATTTTCAGCATGACACTGGTGAAAACAATCTTCCCTTCACTTCGACTATCTCCGATATTGTAAGCACAGGATCAATCAGTAGTGCGTATCGTCTTGGGGCATATCAGTCGAACAATCAGGGCGCGTTAACAACCCACCACCACACCGGAAGCATAGTAAGGCAGGTCAAGCAGGGAGACACCAGCAAGGTGCGTATGCGTCAGGTGAGCGGCGAGACTAAGAACCCGTCACACCCGCTGTCTTTCTTCCAGTCATTTTACCTTACAGTGGACTAGGCCATGATTGTCACGCTCGAAGAACACCTGTCGCTTAGCCAATACAAAGAATTGATGGACGAAAAATTTGCTCCGACAATTGTTGACGGAGAGATCACCTATCCGTCGGACGCTGTCGATATAATCGACTCCATAAAGCAGGACCCTAATTGGCAGGCTAATGCTGCCACCTTGCTGTCTGACTCCATAGCCCAGAACCAAGCTATTCTCGACGCAGAGGACACGATTGCAGAGGAGGGCGGCGTGGCTGCTGCTCTTGCTGGACTTCTCAAAAAGGACAAGGCTCCGGTGGACCCGACCTTAAACCAAGAGGTCAATCATGACGGAGCTATCCTCTCTTGGTTACAGGCCGCAGGCTGGCAGGGTGATGCACCCAAAATATCTAAAGGCTCGCCTTTGAATTTTGCGCGAACAGAGGCGACATACTTTCGGATTAACGAGTTCTCACAATTTGAGAGCGTGACCCATGCGGCGGACGAGGACTTCACTTTCCTTGTTGCAACCTCGCAGGGCTTCCTCGACACTGGATTTGACAACACTGACCTGACGGCAGGCACAGACACTTATAGCCAGCTATGGGGATATGAGAACCTTGTGACGGGGAATGTAGAGGATTGGCAGGGCAAGGGTGCTGACACCGACGACGCTGCACGGCTGGCGATATTCCAAAACCCAGAGACAGGTCAAATGGCTGTGCTGATTCCTCAGGCGGTTGAGGCCAATGTAACCACGGTTGTTAACTTCAGTTTCGCCAGAGAGTTCATTATCCCGCTTGCATTACAGGACTGGAAGCTCTGTGGATTTGCCACACTCGATGAAGACGCACCAGACTTTGGGTATATTTACAAAGGGTAATTTTTACTTATGGTGGCCAGTCCACAAGCATAAGGCAAAACTATGATCCCGAATAAAACCTATAACGGTCTGCAGCTCCGTCGGCGCTATGACCATATTGCAAACATTGGAGACGGCTCATGCGCAGCAGGCGCAACGAAGCCAATGGGCAGCAACCGTCCCATGCAACCCGCAGTCCTGCTCACAGTCCCAAGCGGTGAAGAACTCGCAATTGATATCCGTCTCGACGCAACCGACGCTGACGGCAAATTCGTTAAGCGCGGAAAAGTCTGGGCGGAGAACGAAAAAAGATCTGGCAGGTGTCTTAACCTCGGCGGCGTTCTCAATGGGCGAGACGAGAATGGTGACCTCGAAGACGGTTTCTATTATGTCTTTATAGGCTGCACGACTTGGCCTGCCGACGGCGTCGTGGACCCAGACGACACTCACGTTTATATCAGCCGCTATTTTATCAGCGGCGGTATCGGTAGCGACGAGACACGCGGCGGCGCTGGAGAGCATACCCAGCCTTTAAAATATGTCCGTCCGCTGCCGGGCGTTCTTATGATTCAGAACAATAAGATTGTCCCCTTCATGGCGATTGGCGAAAGCCACACCGTTACCTGTCAATATCAGAACGCAGAATACAGGGACTATAAATCTGCTCGCGTCGGCGGTGTTCTCTTTGATGAGTCAGGCGTAAAAAGTTACGATCACGACAAGGCGCTCGTCCCAGAAGACTATCTTTCCGGTCAAGGTCGATTGAGTGTGTTTGAGCAGGCGGACGACGACACTAAGCACCGCGCAGCCGTTGGTGCTAAGTTGGCGCTCGAAGAGGCTGGAATTGACCACATCTACAAGCCAGAGGATATTCGTGAAATCCACTACAGCCTGTTTGAAGTTATACCGCAGACGCACAAAACCTGTGAGATGCAGATTGAGTTCGAAGGCGAGGGGCTTATTTACTCCAGCGTGAGTAAAAACCTTGGGCAGCTCGTGGCGGTCGCGAACGGCCCGGGAGTCGTGCGCTATGACACGAACAGCGGAAGCGATGCCGCTGGCCGTGGTTTCCGATTGAGCCTTCTCGGAGACGTCCGGATTAAGCGAGCTTACCTTCTGGCGAGCACCAGCCAGCAGCCAATGTAGACACAGACACTAAAAAGCGTTATGGCAGGACACCCACATTAACGGAGTCCTGCCATGAGCAACGAAGAACTAGAAGCCGCCGCATACGCCGCAATCGCACAGGCGAGCCTTAAAGAACCCTCTGACATTGAGGCGAGTTCAACCCACCTTAAAATTATCGCCGTCAATCAGGACGCAAATATCATTAACCAGTACGCGCTCGCTCTGCACCGCGCTGGTGTCAATTTCATGGACCCTCGATCTTCTATTTTTGACGGGGATATAAAGCTGACTTCCCTTGGCAGAGAGACTCCAAGATATGAGATAAAGTTTCCTCGCCTTGACCAAGCTGGCTACCACATTCTTTTGAAAGAGGTCCCTGTGGCCTCGGTATATATTCCCCAGCAGCCCGACCAAAGCACTGCCGGCTCTGTGCTGACTCTAGATAAAGAAGCTCCAAAAAAATAATAATGCTGGCGTCAAAATTCATGTGGCTGCGGGGATTTTTGCCGCTGCTAAAAACACCAGAACCGGAGCCTTTCGTGCCCAAATATAGCAAAGCATTCTTGAAAGCCGTCCAATATGTCCTTGACCACGAGCGCGGATATGTTGACCACCCAAAGGACCCCGGCGGCGCGACCAACATGGGTATCACACAAGAGACGCTGGCAAAGTGGAGAGGCTTCGATAAGGCCGAAGATATCAGCAAGTCGGAAGTTAGGCGCCTGACTAAAGAGGAAGCTATCGCAATATACGACGCAGCATACTGGGACGCCTGTCGGTGCGACCTGCTGCCTGATGCTCTAGCCTATGCGGTCTTTGACTTCGCTGTTAATAGCGGACCTGACAGGGCAATACGGAAACTGCAAAGCGCTCTTGGCTTTAAGGGGCGTTATGTGGACGGCGTCATTGGAGGCATAACACTCCGCGCGATAGCTTCAAAGGCCAATGACTACCCATCTCTCGTCAACGCATATATGGACGCCAGACTTCGCTTCATGAAATATATAAGGCACAGCAAAACTGGCGAACGCCTCTGGAACACCTTCGGTCGCGGCTGGCAAAAGCGCGTGGACGAAGTGCGCGAGAAGAGCTTGCAATTCGCAGGCGGTGGCGGTGGCTGGTAATGAAACGCCGAGGCTGGAAAAAATTCGGAGAGTTTCCGCCAGCGCCTTCAACCGTGCTTGGAATTTTGGCGGTGACGCTTTTGATCTTCTTGAGCCTGACGAAAGACAGGAGTCAGAGAATGGATTTTCACTTAGAGGCTCCAGTCGAGATAGCGAGTCCGCAATGAGTAAAATTTTAACAGGACTGTCCGCTATGTCAGGCGGCAATATCTTAGGCTTCGCCATTCTTGGCTCTCTGCTTATTGGAGGCGGGTCCTATGTCACAGGCTACGTCAAAGGCAGCAATGCTGAAAAGGCAGCAGAGGCCCTGCGAGAGCAGAACTCGCAGAAACTTCTGGACGGAAAGTCAGTGGACGTTTCAGCCGATATCGAGAAGATCGCCTCCGAGCTGGGCGAAAAAATCAACAAGCGCGTTGCTGGTCAGGCGCAGGTCAACACCTACGCTATTGAAGACGCGGCTAGAAAAATTGGCAAGCTAGAAGGCGAGGCCGACGGATACAAACAAGGATTCGAAGATGCTAAAACAATTACGGGCAGCTGCTATAATGACCCTAAGTTTCTCTCTGATAGCGTGCGCGTCGGTGCCAGAGCTAGATATGAAGCGGTTTTCGGAAGCACGCCGCAACTTGGACCGCTTGCCGGACCCGCCGTCGTGTCAGGTAACGGACAAGGTAATGCACGAGGTTACCCTACCGACTGATACGTCAGGTGGTCAGTTCTTTACGCTTGCTGAAGTGGGAGAGCAGGACGCGCAGATTGCGGCGCACTGGCCTATTCTGAAAACTAAATTCAACACCCTCTCCAAAGCGGTCAAAGACAACGAGTCTGTTGACGAGGAAAACCGGGCAGACTTCTTAAAAGCTCTGGACGATATTCGCGGCGCTCTGGACGATGTTATAAAAGAGGAAGAAAAAAAGGGCTCCAAGTGGAACCCTTTTGATTGAACTTAATTAACGCGCAGGCCACCTATTGCCGTGCGGACGCCGTCCTTAAACCCTTGGTGTTCGTTTTCTTTATCTCGAAACTTACTGCGCAGAAAGTCTTCTCTGTCAGCAGCCGCGGTGAGTTCTTTATCTCTCGCCTCAATTGCGACGTCTCGGCGCTTTATCTCTGCGTCCATATTGCGAAGCTCCTCCGACATGGCAGCGTTCTTCTGGCGCAGGTCCGCGAGGTCCTTCTCCTGTTGTTCTATAACCTGTCGAGCGTCACGAAGTCTATCTTCCGTGGTCGCTCTGTTTGGTTGGGCTTTCTTTGCCATATCAGTCTCCTATGCTGGCGAGATATTCGTCCACATTCTGGCGGACGGGTGTGAAAGTTATCGCGAGAACTTCTGGATTGTCGTCCCATGCCTCGCCCTCTTTTTTACCATGAAGGCTGTCCCACAAAGTGTAGAAGCTGTCCTTGGGAAGTAACTCAAAGTTGCCGTTGTTGTAATTCTTGTAGAGGGTTCCGTCGGTAGTGTTCTTGCGGGCGATGCCTTCGGCTACGCACTCCTGCGATGTGATCGCCTGCAATGGCTCAAAGCGAACCTTTGTCACCTTCAAGCACATACGGTTCGCAGAGCGCGGCATATGAATAGAAGGCTTCCACGGACCGCCATAATCGGTCCTGTTATCCCTGACGCGGTAGACCATGGTTTCCACGTCTGGGTCTGGGTTTAGCGCCCAGCATTTGACACGCGCGAAGCATTCTCGGACCCAGAGCACGTCGCCGACTTCTATTGTCTTGAGTGGGGAGGTGGCGAGGCGTCTGGTCACAGTTTTGTTTCCAGCCCAGAGCTCCTCCACCATTGCGCCGCTAAAAATTACAGGACGGTTTTTCATTCGTCTACCTCCTCGAAATGATTTGCAAGAGATAGCCACGCGACTGCTCCTGCCATTGAGCAAACCCCGTTACCGCCGCCCCGTAATCGGTCCACCCGAGGGGCCAGCCCATGAGCCATTCTACGAAATAAGGATTTAGCCTTCTCTTGTTGGTTCGCCTCACCCATGTAATCAGCTGCTTCCGAGAACGAACCTTCGGCAAGGTCCAGACCAGCAAGGCTCGGCGCAAGAAACGGGCTTTCGGAGAGAATGGATTGCCACGCCACGTCGGAAGGCCCAGGGGCGAAGATCGGAAACCTTGTTCTGCTGCATAATCCAGCCTGTCCAACCTTGACTTCCCGTCTTGACGAATCATGCTGCCCGGACTGCTGCCCTTGGTCATTACTGCGCACGGCGTCGGCCAATTGGCGCTCTCCGTTATCTCCTGAACTTTCAGGCTGAAGATGTTGTTTCCCGAGCGGTTCACCCCCTCGCGACCTGCGGCGCCCGCCATTGGCGTCGGCCAATTTTTGGGAGTGGGCCAATTCACCGCCTCGCCCTGAAGTGTGTTTTTGCGGCTCCCGTCCTTTTGCTTCTCCCATCCCCCGCTTGAGACTTTGGGCGTTTGCCACGACGTCACTTGAGAGGGCAGAGAGTGAAAGGCATTCTCCGTCCTGTCGCCCATCCTCTTCTGAAATGTCTCTTGCTTCTCGCCCTGACCTGTGTCGGTCGCGCGAGGCGTCAACCACATCGCCGCTTCTGCCGCTAAGCTTGGGCTGTTCCTGTTCCTCTCGCTCTCGCAATCGGGCGCCAGTGTCACTCTTGGCGTCTGCCATGATGAACAGCCGCTCTCTTCGGTGGGAAGCGCCCACTTCTCCCGCGCTGAAAATTCCTGCCGCAACGCGGTAGCCCAATTCTTCCAATGCTGGGATGAGGGCGGCGATCTGTCCGTCCGCGTTCCCTGTGACGTTTTCGCGGAATACACGCGAAGGCCGCACTTCTTTGACGACCCGAATAAGTTCATCGATGAGGAACCTGTCATCTTCGGATCCACGCTGTGAACCGGCGACACTGTTCGGCTGGCACGGGTCTCCGCTAATGATGCAATCCACAAGTCCATGCCACGGTTTACCGTCGAAAGTGGATAGGTCAGACCAGATAGGTGCTTCATGTAAGCTGCGGTCTTCCATGCGCGAAGCCAGCCCTGCGGCGGCTTGGGCTTCCCTCTCGACGTGGCAGATTGTTCTAGCATTCTCAACTGCGAGTCCGACGGCGAGGTCAAGGCCGCCGTATCCGGCGCAGATTGAAATGATGTTGTAGGAATCACTAGCCACATTAAATCAATCCGCGCTGGGTATCGTCTGTGCCGACCTGCAGCTCTGGACACCCCGCTTCGTCAAATTTGCAGCGACCTTCAAACTCACCTTTGTTGCAGAACTTGGTGTGCACGTTCTCCTTTGGCTCGCTGGATATGGCGGTCACAGTTCTGTCAGGTTCCGCCTTGGCAGGTTTCTTCAGTAGGCTCTGGACCTCCTCCGCGCCCTTTACCGAGCCGTCTTCGAGGACAAATCCGACCTCACCGCTGTCGTCAACACGCTCCATCCAGACTTGATATCCGTTCTCCTCTGCCATTTGCGCGACAATTCCAAGGGCCTCTCCGTCGAGGAGCGATCCGTCTCTGACTCTGATAACCTTGAGCTTTGGATTGAGCGCCATGGCCACCCGTAGGCTGACGCGGAGCTGCATGGCGTCGCTGGCTTGGTCAAAGGGAAGTCCGTCGAGTTTGATTATGCCGTCGGATATATCCAGTCCCTCAATGCCGAGGTCTGCCTTAAGCATAGCGGCCTGCATGGCAGCCTTTCTGGTTTCCATGTTCTTCGTGAGGGTCGCAGATTTTTCAGCAGCTTCGCTTGCCTCGCGCTGGAACTCCGATAGGCGCTCCATGTCGCCCAGAATGCTATCCGCCTGCTTGGCCTCTTCCATTTTGGCCTCAATCGCTGACAGATCCTTTTCCTGAATATCCACCTGCAAAAGTTCGAAGGCCTTGTCCTTCAATTTTGTGCGGTGCTCGTCAATTCGCGTGACCTCAAGCTTTGCTGCCGCGAGCCTGTCTTCCAGTTCCTTGACCGCAGTTTGCGCGTCGGCATAGTCAGCCTCGACCAGCTTGACGTCACTCTCCGCCGCGCGCTTTGCGACAAGATGTTCTCGGAACTTTGTGTTGTGCTCATTGCCAGCTTTATATTCCGCCATGAGAGCGTCGTTGGAGGCCGGAGGTTCGAAGCCCTCTGGTATGCGTGCTGATACGGCGGAAGCCGCTGCCAGCTTTTCCTTGCCTATGCGGTTCCAGTATGTGCGGTTCTCGAAGTCCTCCTTATTGGCACGGTCCTCGGCGTCAAAATCAAAGTCAGGAACAAGTGAGCGCAGCGCCCTTATCTGCGCCTCTGGCTTCATCTTCGAGAATTTAAGCGGGTCAAATGTCAGCGAGCCAAGAAAGCCCTCCAGCATTTTTTGAGGGCTGGTAAACTTTGCCCCGTCCGAGTTCATGACCGCAATGCTCGTGGTGTAGCTCCCGTCCTCCTTGGCGTTAAATCTCCGGGTGACAATATACTCGACCTCCTCGTCGCCAAGCTCCAGCTGAATGATAGCCTTCTCCTCGCCATGCCTGATCGGCGTGGCCTGAATGCCGTCCTTGCCGCCAAGGCACCACCAGATGGAATCCAGAACCGAGGTCTTGCCGTTTCCGTTTTTGCCCGTGATCTGCACGAGCTTGCCGTCTGGCGTGATGTGTACCGCGGTGAGCTTTTTAATGTTCTCCGCTGTGAGTGATAAAATTTGCATGAGTTTCTCCTGCTTAGGGGTTTAAAATTATGAGCTTGCTTTTGCTTTAAAGTCTGCGTGGTGGCCTTCGTCTACCAGCCAGCCTCGCACCATATTTGACTGCGACTTATACCAGTTCAAATAGGAATCAATTCCTCCGAGCGCCTGCTTCTCGCCCTCGGCTCTAATGCCTTCGGCGTCAAATCCTGCTGGGGGAGCGACGCGCTTCATAAGGCCCTGTCCGTCGTCGTCCGATCCTATCTGGCGAAGGTTCCACGTTGCAATATACTGGTGGCGCTTGGCCTGCGATATTGAGGACATGACCGCCTGCACGGGGCTTTTGCTGCCGGAATTATCTGGTGGCAGATGGAAGGCCACGCCACGCTCCACAAAGCCGTTCGTGTGCGTCACAACGGGCACGCATATCGCTCTGCCCTGATCCGTGCAGCCAACGTCAAAATCAATACTCAAACCGAACTGGCGCAGGATAGGGTCGCATATCTCCTGAATGTCCTCCAGCTTTGAAAATCGGGAGCGAATAGACCCCTTGACCTCAATCGCACCGCGTTTTGTTATTGTCGGCATTGCGGCCTTTGCCGCGTTCTTCGCTGTCCGAAACTCCTCTTCGCGCAATCGGTCAAGGAGAGTGAGCTGGATATCCAGCCGCTTGCCCATCTCGTCGGCTGATAATGCAGTGCCGTCGCTGCTCTGGAGGCTTTGGAATAGCTGCTGCGCCATATCCATAGACTGACTTTGTGACTTCGATATCGACGTGTCCTGCTGGACCGCGATCTCGTTACTATTTGACTCATTCATTTTTAAGGTTCTCCTGCTTATTGGGTTGTGTTTTTATAAGCCCTCGCGAAACAGACGCAAGGGCTTAATTCTACAATCTTTCGTCTAGCCAGTATCCGTTAAACAATTCGTCCGAGAGAACTATCATAGGATTGTCGGTCGTCCACTCCTCGCCCTCTGGGAAGACCTCGATATTGCGAAGGAAGCGTTGCTTCATGTGCGCAATTTCAACCTCGGCCTTCATGAAGAGGCCTGACTTCAAATCATGCTGGGCGGATATAGCCTCGCCTTCGTCTTCGTCAATACCAGCGTGCTGGTGTATCTGGCGAGCATAGACCGGATAGAGCGCGGCCAGCAGGTTAGGGATGCCTTTCTTCTCCTGCATGACATAGTAGACTCGAGGCGGGTCCTGCTCGGCTTGTATCGCCTTCACAAGCGCCTCCTGTTCCTCGCTGCCTTCCGCGAAGGTGACGTGGCCAAGCCGGACGTGCTCAAAGGCGTCAAAATAAACTGCGCCTTGAATATAATAGCGATTGTATCGGAAGCTGTCCGCGATATGGCGAAGGAGTTCTTTGCCCATGTTCTGGTAGGTCTTAAAATCAACAACCCTGTTGGGCTTGAGGTAGTCAATCTTCGCCTTCATTTTTATGCCGCTGGACTGGCAAGTCCAAAGAATGCAGACCTCGGCTGATCCGCCCGTCAGCAGCTCTCTAATTTCAGGTGTCTTCTTAATCCGAGCGACGTCGCGCTCCATCTCTTCCCAGATTTTTGCAGATATCGAAATACGGTCGCCGCGCTCTTCGTCAAACTCCTGCTCAATAATGCACTTGATTTTGCCAGTGAAGCCGCAGTCGATAAGCCTCTGCGCCTGCTGGATAACATTCTCTCCGCTGCGCTTTTTGGTCTCGCCGTACTCGCCGAGCTTGTTGCCAACCATTGTCCCGTTGGTGAGAAGTCCGTCCATGGCGTCGTAGTCAGGCGCCTTAATAAACCTCTCGTCGAGAAACTCTGGTTCAAGGCGTGCTGTATGGTAAAACTTACCAATTTCACGAATGGCAATCTGTGCGTCAGAGAGGTCGTCGTTCTCCTCCTTGTTTGGATTCATCCAGCTTGAGGCCCAGAATGTTGCCGAGCTGACCATAAGGTTCTGAATGCCGGAGCTGGAGAGGCGATGCTGTTTAAAGTAAACCTCGTCTGGCATGTTGAAATAGACCCCGTCTGGGTATTGCTTTATTTTTTCAGTCATTTTTTCTTTCCGTTATTGTTGTCTAAAAGTGCGGACAGCACACAAAAAATCGTGGTAAGGGCAGAGAATATTGCAACGGCAGTCATTGCTCACCATCCCCACTTTTTACGCTGCTTGTTGATCTTATCAGCGAGAAGCCTCTTTCCGTCAGTGATAGGTTTAATCGAGGTCTTCAGTCTCCCATCGGCACTCTATTTCTTTTCCCGTTCTGTCTAATATGACCGACAGAACAACGGCGTCTTCTGGCACTTCAGGACATTCCAAAGTTTCAGGTTCGCGCGGCTGATAATCAATATGAACCGTGACCGGCAATTCATCGCCCGTCTTCAGGTTCAAAAATCCTTTGTAAATTCTATCCACCACTAACGCTCCGTTTCCAAAACCTCGGCTGGGCTGCCCTTCATAGAACGCGCAATCTCCTTGAGAGAGTCCCGCATAGGCTTAGGCAGATTGTAAACCTCAAGGGCGAGCTTGACGCACTCCTGTGAGTTATAGAACTTCTGAAAGTCGTCGTTATCGCTGGGCTGGCGCTCGCCAATACCCTCAAGCATATCACTCGCTGTGGTGCCAAGCGCCTCTGCAATTTCAACAAACCGGCTGACGCGCATGCCATTAGCGCCTCGCTCGTATTTTTGAACTTGCTGGAAGGTGATACCTTCGCCGCCGTTAAGTTTTTTGGCGAGGCCTTCCTGTGATATTTTTTTAGAGACGCGAAGACGCCTGACGCGTGCTCCTGCCTCTATGTCCATCTTGTGAAATCCGCTGCGCGGTCCGGGGTTTTTGTTTGCCATTTTGTTCTCCTGCTTTGGGTGAAGCGCTGACATGCGCGGTTAAATAATTGCAGTCAAGGCGAACCCGACCGCGAAGATTGCTGCGCAGACCATAGCAGCCTGCAGCAGTGTGTTTGGCCTGATAATATGGTCAGGCTTTGGCTTTGAGTTTGGCGGTGGGTTTGCCGCAAATATCCTCGCGGCCGCCAGAATGAATACTGCTAGGGTAAAAATTGAAAGCGCCAAACCGGGCACGTCTGCGAGTGTCATGATGCTCTCCGAGATACGGCAAGGACGCGCTGACGCTCTCTCGCGCTCTGGGCCTTATCGGCGCAGGAGCGAACCTTCTCATGATGAGGAGGAAGCGGGTCAATAACAGCCTGCATGGAGCGCAGATGGTGAATTGCAAGGTCAATATTGCCCTCGATCATTGCGCGGTAAGCG
>CALDUL010000097.1 GCA_937923575.1 uncultured Algimonas sp. | reverse complement strand
AAGGGTAGGTCAATCCCTGGTATTCTCCTCCGAGCAGGGGGAGAGACGTCAGTAAAGGCAGACGGTTCGACAGTCTTTGGGAATCAACAGAACGCGTCTCTTCGCCTTCACTCCCCGATCAAGACCCCGTTCTCATCGGCGAGGCGGAAGGTGATCTTCGTGCTCAACCCGGTCTGGCGCAGGGTCTGGCCGCGTTGGGTCATCGGGGTGTAGTACCAATACCGGGCAGCTTGGAGCGCTGGCTCCTCGAAATGCGGCTCGGTGCAGGAGATCGCGCGCACATTTTCCAACCACCCATTTTCCGTGACATCGAACTGCATCCTGCAATGGCCGGACCGGGTCGCGGTCTGGGGCATCACCGCCGCATTGCGCATGCAGGGCTTGGCGTTGGGCACGTCCGGAAAGCCTGCTGTCTTGTGGTCCGCCCAGCACTGCGCCGCGCCGACGAAGTGTTCGATCATGCTGTCGCCGAGTTCGCCCACGATCAGACCGTCCGTATAGCGTGGCAGGTCGAGCGGACGCAGTTCGGGCTGGTGGCCAAGGCGGGTGAAGCTGACGAGATAGTCGCCCCGGTCGTTGACATCCATCGCGCAGGGCGTTTCGCAGGCATGGAGCACCGCGCCGTCCGGCACCGCATGCAGCGTCGCCGTGGCGGTTTTCCCGGAGCGCGTGTCGAACTGCAAAGTCCGGTTCGCGCCGAAGATTGGTTCATGGTCGCCGGGCGGGCCCCAGATGAAACGGAACTCGGACAGGTCCTCTCGGACCATTGCTTCCGCGCCGGCGTTCGCGCTGCGCGCCATGATCTCGGCCTGGACGCGCGCGCGCTCGACATTGCCCGGTGCGGGCCAGCCATTGGCGAAGGCCGCGCTCGCCATACTCAAGAGAAGCGCCGTCACGGCAAGTGTCGACAGACTCAGGCGCATGATCGTTCTCCCGAAAACTACACGCTAAGGATGCAGCTATTATGGCGGTGCAGCTCAAGCCGATCAAGGCCGATCCCCCTCACCTCACCAATGATCCCAGCTGCAACGCGCGCGGTTCCGTCCGGTGATCCGTCATGCCGTGGATCATGCCGGCATAGCTATGCGCGAAGGAAAACTTGCCGTCCGCATCGACCGCGATCACCCCGCCGCGACCGTCCGTGCCGCCGTTGCTGGCGTCGCGCCCGGCGGCGCGCATCTCGGCCAAGGTCGCCTTCGAGGCGTCATCCAGCGTGTCCCCGCCATATTCCATGCGCGCGGCGATGGTGCGGAGCGCCGTGTGGCGGATGAAATATTCGCCGTGCCCGGTCGAGCTCGCGGCCATGACGCCGTTCTTGGCGTAGCTGCCTGCGCCGATGATGGGCGAGTCCCCGACCCGGCCCGGGATCTTGCTGTCATAACCGCCCGTCGATGTTCCGGCCGCGAGATCACCGCAGCGGTCGAGCACGGCGGCGCCGACTGTGCCGTGTTCCTTGGGGTGCTGTTTTGGCTTGGCGCGCAGGAAATACTCGCTCGGTTCGACTGTTTCCGCGCCGAGGCTGATCACGGCGCGCTCGCCCCGGTCGCCGACCATCATGACATGGCGCGTTTCGTCCATCACCAGTCGGGCGGCACTGATCGGGTTCTTCAGGCTGAGCTGCGAGGCGACCGCGCCCGCGTCCAGCGTGCGGCCATCCATGATCGAGGCGTCGAGCTCGACATATCCCGCGCTATTCGTGATCGCCGCGCGGCCCGCATTGAACAGCCCGCTATCCTCCATCTCCACGATGGCCCGCTCTACGATGTCGATCGCGCGGTCACCCGACATGAGTTCGGCGCGGCGCTTGGCGAGCATGTTCTCGATAAACGCGAGCCGTTCGGGATAGACTTTGCCCGAGCTCGTGCCGCCGTGCACGATGATGGCGAAATTCTCCTGATCGAGACAATGCGCCGACGCTGCCGGCGCTGCGGCAAGTGTGGCGAGGGCGAGGAGTGCGGCGGAGAGCTTGGTCATTGAACCAGCATGCCGCGATGAGCCGGTGGGCGCAAATGGTACAGCGCATGGCGCGCCCCGAGCGATGCGCCCCCTCGCCCCTTGTGGTTCCCGCCGACTTGTTCGGCGGGTCCACCACCCGCGCTATCGCACTGACCCGAGCGGATCGGTCCCGCGGCAATGTTGCGGCGGCGTCGAACTCAACCGAAAGGCCGGGGAGATGGGCAGCTGGTCAGGCCGGCCTGAGCCGAATGCTTTAAAATTGCGAGCCGATCTGATGCGGACCCACTCCTCGTGAAAACAGCCGGATCATGATGATAACCCTCCGACGCTGCGAGACGGTCTGCTCGGCAAGCCTCGCGGCAGTAGACATAATCGGTCCCCCGGACAGGCAAGAGTGGCGGCACTCATCGGCGCGCCCTCCGACGCTCCGCGTCGGTCCTCTCGGCAAGCCTCGCGGCAGTGAAGTATTTTGGTCCCACGGACCAAAATCGTTCACTGCATAGCCGCCAGTTTCGCTGCTTGGTCTTCTGTGATCAGCGCGCCAATGACCTCGTCCAGCGCATCGCCCGACACGATCTTGTCGAGGTTATAGAGCGTCAGATTGATGCGGTGGTCGGTCACCCGGCCTTGCGGGTAGTTATAGGTGCGGATGCGCTCACTCCGGTCGCCGGAGCCGACCTGCCCGGCTCTCGCTTCGGCGCGTTCCTTGTCCTGCTTTTCCTTCTCCATGTCATAGAGCTTCATTTTCAGCAGGCGTTCGGCATTGGCGCGGTTCTGGTGCTGGGACTTGGCATCGCAGAGCACGACAACGCCCGTGGGGACGTGCGTCATGCGCACGGCCGAGTCGGTCTTGTTGACGTGCTGCCCGCCCGCGCCGCTTGCTCTCATCGTGTCGACGCGCACGTCGCTCATGGAAAAACCGATGTCGATATCCTCGACTTCGGGCAGCACGGCGACGGTGGCGGCAGAGGTATGGATCCGGCCCTGCGTCTCCGTCACAGGCACGCGCTGTACGCGGTGGACGCCGCTCTCGAATTTCATCCGGCCATAGACCCCGTTACCGGTCACAGACGCGCTGATCTCCTTGAAGCCGCCCATATCGGCTTCGGTCTCGGTCTCGATCTCGACGCGCCAACCCTGCAGATTGGCGTAGCGCTGATACATGGCAAACAGATCGCCCGCGAAAATCGCCGCCTCATCCCCACCGGTTCCCGCGCGGATTTCCAGCACGACCGACGCCGTATCATCCTTGTCCTTGGGCAGCAGCAGCAGCGAGACTTCGTGCTCCAGCTCCGGCAGCGACTCCTTGAGCGTCTGCAGCTCTTCCTTGGCCATTGCGCCCATTTCGGGGTCTGACGCCATCTCTTCCAGATCGGCCATTTCCGCGCGCACGTCCTGGAGCTTGCGCACACCTTCGGCGATGGGCCGCAGCTCGGCGTAATCTTTGCCGAGCTGGACGATTTCAGTGCTGTCCGTGGTCGCGCCCATGCGCGCCTCGATCTGCTCGAACCGATCCACGACGGAGCGGAGTTTTTCGTCGGAAATGTGCATAGCTGCGATCTAACGTAACTCACCGCCGTCGACCACCGGCAAAAGGGCGGTGCGCGGAACGCGGCGCAGCTGCGTGAGCGTGGGGTTCTTTTGTCGCCGTACTGTGTGCGGAGGCCGCGAGTCGGCTAAAACTCCGCGCTCACCCCCAGAAACACCGTACGCGGTCGTCCCGGGAAATAGCGCTCATTCCCGAAGGCGAAGTCGGCGCGGTCGGCGTAGCGCGTGTCCAGCAGATTATCGATCCGTCCGAACACCCTCACGTCATCGAGCAGATCGACACCGGCGCGCGCGACGAAAATGTCGTGTCCCGGATAGCTCTGAGCGTTGCTCTGTTCCGTGAAATAGGCCCCGACGTGTCGCCATTCCAGCGCGGCCGTCACCGGAGCGAAATCGTCCGTCAGGCGAGCGAAATCCGCCGACAGGCGAACTGTCCCGAGCGTGGTGGGGGCGGTGTCGATTTCATTGCCGGACACGATGCCGGACGCCGGATCGTCAAAGTCATAGGTCTGATCGGAGATCGACCAGTCCGCGTTCAGCGACAGCCAGTCGGTGATCGCGGCGTCGGCGGAGAGCTCAACACCCGTGTGCTGCGTCTTGCCGTCGACCACGTTGAACCCGGCAGAATTGCGGAAGAAGAAGTTGTCCTTGCGCATGTGGTAGCCGGTCACGTCGAGCCGCACACCGCGCATGTCGAGCCGCACGCCGCCTTCCACACTGTCGAGCGTTTCCACATCCGCTTCGCCCGGCTCCTGATTCTGCACCACGGCGTAGAGGTCGGACGTCTGCGGTGCGCGCGATCCGCGTGCAGCGCGGGCAAACAGCGTCACGCCGTCCGTCGCTTCATAGGTCACGCCCAGCTTCGGCGTCAGCGTGAAGAAGTCGTCCACTCTGTCGTCCGCGCGCACGAATCGACCGGAACGCCCGGCAGGTGCCAGCGTGTCATAATCATAGCGCGTATATTCCCCGCGCGCGCCGAGATCGATGCGCAAGCGGTCGATGTTGAAAGACTTCTGCGCATAGCCAGCCAGTGTGACCGCATCGACATCATAGTCGAAATGCAGCCCCTCCACGAAGGAGAAGCGGGTCGGGTTGTCCTGGAACTCGAACAGGCGGCCTTCGGTATATTCGCCGTCGACTCCGACGGACCAGTCATCGCCGACCAGCGCGGACTGCAGGCCGACCGAGGTATGGTCGTTACGCTCCAGCGCCTGACCGGGCACGAAGTGACGTCGGAAAAAGAGCTCCGAGCGGCGGGCATAGGGCGTGACGCGAAGCTCGCCGTAATCGGTCTCGGTCGAAAGATTGACCTGCGCGCGATAGTTCCTGCCATCGCGGAAGGCTTCGGGGAAGAAGTTGGTCTCGAGCAGATCCCGGTCGCGATAGCTTTCCGGACCCAGAGTGCGGCTGACGCCGTCGATCTCGACCACTTGTCCGGTCTGCAGGAAGCCGGCCGTTTCCTGGTTGAGATTGTTGACCGCGGCGATGGCGTCGATGTCCCATCGACCCAAGTCGGTCTTGTAGCGCAGTTCGGCCTTTTGCTGATCGAAACCACTCTCGTCGCGGAAGCCTGAGTCATGGGCGAGCGATAGGCTGGCGCGAAAAGTCTCGGTGACATCGACGCCGGCGCTGATGCGGCCATAGCCGCGGCTGGAACCCAGCACGGTCACTTGCGAGCCGTCGCCCGGTTCGGGCGTCACGACATTGACGAGGCCGTGCACGGCGTTGGAGCCGTACTCCGCTGGGCCGGGGCCCTTGAAGACTTCGATCGTGCGCGCGAGTTCGGTGTTGGCTTCGAACAGGCCGTTCACATTGGCAAAGCCGGGCGCGCGCAGGGCGATGCCGTTTTCCAGATAGAGAAAGCTGCCGGCCCCTGCCCCGCCAACCAGCACGGGAGAACGAATGGCGGTCAGGCTTTCCTGGCCCGAGCCGCGGTGGATGTTCACGCCCGCGACGGTGTTGATGACTTCCGCCGGGTGGACCAGCGCGCGGACCTCTGCCTCGCTTAGCACATCGACCGACTCCGGGCGGTCGTTGCTGTCGCGACGCTGGTCGAAGACAGTGACGACATCCACCGGCCGTCCCGCGCCGAAGAATACAGGCTCGCACGTCTCAGCATACCATTGGCGTTCCTTGCCGCTCAGCGTGTCATAATTCTCGCTTGCGATGTCGCAAGAGCTTGCGCCGCCATCCTGCGCCGTCGCCAAAGCAGGCCAGAGCAGCGCGGCAGCCGCGCATCCGGAAATCAAACGTTTCATAAGTCCCTCTACGCGGCGGGCGAGCCGAGCGTTTCCGCAATCCGCCGTGCATAGTCGATCAGCACATCCATCGGCGCGCCGTCGAACAGCATGGTCGCGAGCATATTCGCCGCGCCGTAAATAATCCGCGCTTCGGTTCGCCGCTTTGCCCCTTCGGGCAGAAAGACTTCCAGCCGATCGAAAATGCGCGACTGGAACGCGAGATATTGCGGCCGGATTTCCGGATCGAACGACACGCCCCATTTCAGAAAGGTTTTCACGGTTGCGGGCTGTTCGATCGACATGCGCTGATAGGCGGCCGCCAGCTGCAGAATACGCTTCACCGGATCGTCTGAAAGCTCGGTCAGGCTCGCGAACATCTCCTCGACGACAGACTCAATGCGGTCCAGCACCGCATCGACCAGCGCGGCACGGGTCGAGAAATAGTTGAACACCGTCGCCGTGGAGACGCCGGCCCGCTTGGCGATATCGCCGTGCCCGCCCCGTTCGATCCCCATCTCCGCAAATACGTCCACCGCAATATCAAGCAGCTGTTCGCGCCGCTCCTCTGGTGAGAGACGACGGCGCGATCGCGCAAGGGAGGATTTCGTGGTGGAGGGCGACGTCATCTGCGACCGCCTTGCCGCGCGCCGGGCCGTCCGGTCAAGGGGTGGATCGGGGCGATGGACGGGACATCGCAGTAATCTTAATGATAAAGCGGTCAATAAGCTATTGACAAGGTCGTCAATAAGAAGTTTCTACATGCAAGACCGACCACCCGAACACCGACCGAGACCGCCGCATGACATTTCTCAGCTCCGATCCAGACCAAGACGTCACGCAAAAACCGTCGGGCAACCGCCACCTCTGGCTGGTCAGCCTGAGCTATCCGACCCTGCCCCTGCTGGCGCTCGGCATTGCGCTGGCGACGGGTACGCAAGCCTGGGTCTGGCTGACGACAGCGCTGGTCTACGGGCTCGTGCCGCTGATCGACGAGTTGATCGGAGAGGACAGGAACGACGTGCTCGGCCTGATGGAAACCGAAGCCGAGCAATCCACCTTCTACCGCTATATGGTGCACGGCCTGCTGCCGCTGATCTACCTCACCTGGCTCATCGGCGCGTGGGCGGCCGTCAGCTTCGACTGGGCGTGGTGGGCCTATGCGGGGCTCGCCGTCAGCCATGGCTTGGGTCTGGCCTTTGCGATCAACGCCGGTCACGAGACGGGACACAAGACGGACAAGGTCAGCAAGTGGGTGGCGTTGTTGATGCTCGCGCCGAGCTTTCTCGGGCACTTCCGGGTCGAGCATAATACGGGTCACCACAGCGATGTGGCCACGCCGCGCGACCACGCGACAGCCCGTTTCGGTGAGAGCTACTGGCACTTCCTGACACGCGAAGTGCCCGGCGCGTGGGAGCGCAGCTGGCGCATCGAGAGCAAGCGCGCATCGCGCAAGGGCTATGCAAAATGGAGCCTCAAGAACGAAGTCATCCAGACCGTGCTGCTGCAGCTCGTTATCTGGGGCACGATCGTCGCAGTGCTGGGGCTCGGCGTTCTGCCCTATTTGCTGGTCGCCGCCGTCATCAGCACCTCGGTCCTATCGGCGCAGAATTACATCACTCACTACGGGTTGCTGCGCGACAAGCGGCCGGACGGGAAATACCTCCCTGCGCGTCCCGGGCACAGCTGGAACTCCAACTCGCTCGTGACCAATATCACGACCTACAATCTCGCGCGGCATAGCGATCATCACGCCCATCCGTCGCGCCATTACCAATATCTGCGCAGCTTCTCCGACGCGCCGCAACTGCCCTATGGCTATGGCACGATGTTCCTGATCGCCTACGTGCCGCCGCTGTTTCGCCGCGTCATGGACCCGCGCGTGATGGCCAATGTCGACGGCGACATGAGTCGCGTGCTGACGAAAGAGTTGGCACTGAGTGAAGGCGCGCGGCGCTAGGCCAGCGCGCTCGATTGATCGTCAGAGTTTGAACATCGCTCAAACTCACCATAAATCCGGCTATAGCGCCTCGAACGACGCTCAAACTTAAGGGCTGACCCGGATCTTATCCGCGACGACGACCGCCGCGTGCGCCGCCTCTGGCTCCGCGGCGACCCACAGCGCCTTCCGCCAGTGGCGGGTTCACCAGCGCGCCGAGCTTCTCCTCCAGGCTCTGTCGTGTCGGACGCTCACCGGGCTCATTGCGCGCGATATAGTCGTCGATCGACTTGCGCATGGCGGCGACGTGTTCGGGGGCGTTGCCGCAGCAACCCCCGATGATCCGCACGCCGGCATCCGCCGCCAGCTGCGCGTAGTCATACATCAGCTCGGGCGTGCCGGAATAGACGGTCTCCTTGCCGCGCACCGTCGGGATGCCGCAATTCGCCTTGCCCACGACGACGGCGTTGGGGTCGGCTTTCGTCATGTGCAACGTGCCGAGCAGCAGGTCGGACGCGCCGACGCCGCAGTTCGAACCCACCGCCAGCGGCTGTTCGGACAACCCGGCCGTGACGCCGTGGATATTGCCGGGGGCGAGACCCATCATGGTCTTGCCCGCCGTGTCGAAGCTGGCGGTGAAGGCATAGGGCATGCCGACATTGATCGCGGCCTGGCCGGCAGCGACGATCTCCTGCGGGTCACTCATGGTCTCAATCCAGATCACATCCGCACCGCCGTCACGCAGGCCCTTCATCTGTTCTTCGAAAAAAGCCGTCGCGCTCTCAACTGTGAGCGTCGCCGTCGGCATGGGCTCGATCAGCTCGCCCGTCGGACCGACCGACCCCGCCACGACAACCGGGCGATCCGCGGCTTCCGCGACCTTGCCCGCGATCTCCGCGCCGGCCTTGTTCATCTCGTAAGTCTTGTCTTCCATCTGATGCAGCTTCAGCCGCGGGGCGTTGGCCCCGAAGGTATTGGTCAGGATGATATCCGCGCCCGCATCGACGAATTGCTGATGCAGCAGTTCGGGCTTTTGCGGTTCCGTGAGGTTCCAGATGTCCGGCGGAAAGCCCGGCTCCAGACCCATATGCATGAAATTGGTGCCCGTCGCGCCGTCGGCCAGGAGCAGCGGTTTTTGCTGCAGGAGATCATATAAAGAAATTCGCATATCCGCCCCATGAACAGCGTTGCCCGCCTTGTCAAAGCCCTTATCGCAGCCTATGCGCCGCCGCGTTCCGGTCGCCTCACGTGAGGCGTGAATAGGGAATGGGGTGCCCCGGTAAGACGGTCAGTCCCCGACAGCGCCCGCTGCCGTGTTTGGCGAGGGGCTTTCGCATTCGCCACTGAGGTTTTCCTTGGGAAGGCGCGGAAGTCCTGCTTGAGCCATCAGTCGGAAGACCTGCCAGGACATGTCGCCAGCGCGCGCGGGCGGGGCCGACCGATGCGCATGGATGGGCGGGGAATGACCCTCGCTCGCTCAATGACGACTCCAGACTTGAACAGCGCGCGAAGGCAGCTTCGTGCGCACCGGAGACGTGTGATGAACAGACTGATTTTGGGAACGGCTCTGGCGGCCGTGATGAGCAGCAGCGCCTGGGCGCAGGTGCAGGCGGATGCGAATTACGCTTACGACCGCGAATGCCAATCGGGCCTCACGGAGCAAGACAAAGCGGAAGGTGTGGAAATCGTCGCTTGTTCATACCACGGTGATGAGGACTTCATTTTGGTGACTGGTCGCACTGGCTATGAATTAGAGAGCAATGTCATCGCGCCGCTGTCGACGCTGAATGAATGGGAGATCACCGACCGCTCGCCGCAATTTGTCTCCGACCTGCTGCGCGCCCTGCCCGGCGTGGCGGTCAGCCAGTCCGGCTCTGGTGCTGCCCTGACGCAGATCCGCGTGCGCGGCGCGGAAGCCAATCAGGTGCTGGTGCTGATCGACGGTGTCGAAGTCGCCAACCCGTCCACCGGCGAATACGATCTCTCGGGCCTGCGCGCGGCCGATGTTGTCAAAGTCGAGTTCCTGCGCGGCGAGCAATCCGCGCTCTACGGCTCCGACGCGGTCTCCGGCGTCATCTCCATCATCACCCGCGCGGGCGAAACGACGGAGCGTTACCGAGCCTCCATCGAAGCCGGATCGCGCGAGACGGGCGAA
>CALDUL010000096.1 GCA_937923575.1 uncultured Algimonas sp. | reverse complement strand
CGAATGGGCGGGGACTTCGACATCATCGTGCGGATCTGCACAGGGGATGTGTGCGTGCGCAGAACACGCTCTCCGTCACCGAGGAAAAATGTGTCGTGCATGTCGCGCGCGGGGTGTCCGGGCGGGAAGTTGAGCGCGGTGAAATTGTGAAAATCGTCCTCGATATCCGGACCTTCGGCCACGGAAAAACCCATGTCGGAGAAGATGACCGCCATCTCCTCCATCACTTGCGCGACCGGATGCAGCGTGCCGGTCTTGCGCGCGACGGGCAGGCTCATATCCATGGTCTCGGACGCCAGCGCCGCGTCGAGGGCTTCTGATTCCAGCGCCGCCTTGCGTGCATCGACTGCGGCGGCGAGCGTCGTCTTCAGCCCGTTCAGCGCCGGACCCATGACCTTTTTCTCCTCCGGGCTCATCTTGCCCAGACCGCGCATCATCAGGCTGATCTCGCCCTTCTTGCCAAGCGCCGCCACGCGCACGCTATCGAGCGCGGCAAGATCGGAGGCGGCGGCGATCTGCTCGCTGACGCGGGCCTTGACGGCATCTAGATCGGCTGGGGTGTGAGTGCTCATGGAGATGTCAAAGTCTTGGAGGCGCAAGGGCGAAAGCCGCCCATTAGAGGCGGGCAGGCCAACTGGCAACATCAGGGCTGGCAAGAGCGAGGGTGGGTCGCAGAAAGCGGCGGCGGCCAGCAACCGCGTGCGCAGCGACGCGCCCTAGCGACTGAGGCTGCGACGTTTGCGGGAGTGCGCGCTGACGGGGCCGAAATCCGTGCGGCCATTGGGCTGCTTGCCCTCCGGCTCCAAAGGCGCGGGCGCAGGCACGGGCTTGGTGTAGAGCGACGGTCGGCCCGGCACGGGGTTCAGCCCAAAGCGCATCTCGCCCAGACCTTCATTTGTCCCCAGCACCAGATAGCCACCCGGACGCAGGTGGCGGGTCAGACCCCTGAGCACGCGAACCTGTGCCGGCGCGCTGTAATGGGCAAGACTGCCGCGGAAGGTCACGATGTCGTAGTCGGACAGCTCATCGAGGCCAGACAGCAGGTGCATTTCGGAAAAGCGGGTGAGCTCGCGCAGTTCTGGCGTTACGGTCCAGTCGCTCTGTGAACCGTTTTTGACCAGCGCGGACTTTGACGCAGGCGATACGGGTTTGAACCAGCGCAGCAGGTCCACGGCGGGCAGGCCGCGCTGCACTTCGAAATGGGTGAACCGTCCGGCGCGCGCGCGTTCCAGCGCCTGGCTCGGATAGTCGACGCCGCAGACGCTCACGCGCGGTGACGGCAGGCCGTGCGCATTGCGGCCTTCCGACCAGCTCAGCGCGCGCATGGCGATGGAATAGACATCCTGTCCCGAGCCGCAGCCATAGCAGAGCACGTCTATCCCGTTCGCGTTCGCGCTATCCGACCGGCGTTCGCCGTTCTGTATCGCACTGGCAAGCGGCTCGACCGCGTCTTCGAACATGGCATCCAGAGATGCGGGGTCTCGGTTGAAATGGCTATCGCGCTCGACCAGCGCGGAGACGACCCGCACGGCCAGCCGCGTCTGTCCGGACGCGAACAGCTCGTCGATCATGGCATCGAGGCTCGGATATCCCTCTTGTCGCGCCAATCCCGCCAACCGCGTTTCGACCAGAAAGGCGTGATCGGCGCCCATGCGCACGCCGGCCAGTTCCAGAGTCAGGCGGCGCAGGGCGTCGTAATAGGACGGTTTGAGCGACAGCGCGCCACTCATGCCGATCTCAACTCGGAGGCCGCTGACAGCGTTGTGTTGGGTGGCGGCAGGCTGCGCGTAGGCAGACCGGCCAGCGCGAGCTTGCTCTCGATGATGTCGCTATCGAACGGCTTCATGATATATTCCGTGGCGCCCGCGGCCAGTGCTTGGGTGATGCGTTCGACGCGGCGATCGGCCGTGCAGAGGATGACGACCACGTCCTCCCCACCCGGCTCGCGGCGCAGCGCCTCCATAAAGGCGTCGGCCTCCATCTCGCCCGCGCGCCAATCCATTAGGATCACGTCGGGCATGGAGAGACGCGCCATGTCAAGCGCTTCGAGCGCGGTGGAGGCTTCGCTGACCTCATAGCCGAAATCGCGGATGATACGCGCGCCGACGCGGCGCACCATCAGGCTCTCGTCAATCAGTAGGCATCGGGGTGCCGTGATCATGTCAGGCTTTCCCCGCCAGATCGATAGCGCCCAGCTCGGGCTGCCCAAGATATTGTAATGGCTCTTGAACTGGTTCTTGTGCTTTCACTTGTGCTTGCTCTGGCGGCTCCATCAGCGCGCCCAGCTGTGCGCGCAGCTCCGCTTCGACATCCGGCGTGATCATGGCCCTGCGCGGCGGTGTCGGAATATGGGCGTCTTTGGCTGCATCGAAGACCACGCGGAATGGTTCGAACCCCGAACCCGTCACCAGCAGCGCCGTATCGTCGGCGCCGATATCCAGATGACCGATACCCTGCAGCGGCATGGAGCTCATGATGACGTCGGTCAGCCGCGCGTCCAGCCGGGACAGCAGGTCGTCGCATGCGTCCTGGGTGAGAGCGACTTCGTCCAGCCCGTAAGATACGGAAATCGATTTGCCATAGTCGCGGCCCAGGCTCAGCCAGCCCTGAATGCGCTCGGCCATGGAATCAGATAGTCCGACCTTCGGCTCGGCGGATTCGGAATGGTCCATGGCCTGCGGACCGGACTCGCGGTCGCGCCAGCGGATCAGGCGCAGCAGGGCCGCGCGTTCTCCTTCGCCCGCATGGGGGAGCAGCTCGAACAATGTGTCGCGCACGCTGTCATTGCTGGCGAGCGGCGCGTTGGGCTGGCTCTCCGGCTGGCGGGCACGGAAGGCCTCTTCCATCTCGATGACACCGGATTCGAATTGTCCCAGCAGCTTGTTCAGTACCAGCAATCGTCCATCGACACGGCGCCAGTCGATCGGCAGATGCGGCCCGCGCGACTGGATCGCGGCTTGGGCATCCTGCGCGCTACGGTAAACCGCACGTGCGCGAGCGAGCTTGGCACCCGTCTGAATGTCGCAGAGGTGCTCGGACAGGAAATGCGCGCAGCGGCCCTCGCATTGATCCGTCTGTCGCGATGCGTGAATGATGGCGTCCATGGCGATGCGCGACCGGTCGCAGAATGCGCGCGCTCGGCCGATATCGTCGCCGCCCTCATAGGCCACAGGGGCAGCGGAGGCCGCGGCCGTCTCGGCATCTGCCGTCTGCAGCAATGTCGGAGCGTTGGGGCGCATGGTCATCCGAAGTTGGTTTACCCAGAGATGGGTGCAGCGGGAGCGGACCTCCCACCGTCGTCTCCTTCCCATGGCCGGATAACCGTTAATGCCCGGCTAAGCGCGAGCGGTGGGAACAAGGTTTTTTCTAAGCTGACGCTCCCAGGCGCGCTGTCCAGAGGTCCCCTGTCCGTACTAGCTGTCGAAGTCGGCGCGGAATGTGACGGTCTCGTCCACCATGTCCGCGCGGGTCGTGCCGCCCAGCTCTCGCGCCATCATCCCGGCATAGAACGGCGCGATGGTGCGGCCATCGAAACCGTCTTCGGGCGCGCGGCCCGACAGGGCGCGGGCGATGTTATCGTCCAGACGCGCGCGCTTTCCGGTCGCGACCACTTTCAGCGCGCCGTTGCCGGTGACGACCCGCACTTCGCCGCCGCGCGGAACCGATTGCACGGCCAGCATGATCAGACCCAGCAGCAGCCGCGCGCGGGATTTCTCCAACCCTTCGCCGTCCCAGTCATAGGCGAGATCGGCTTTGGCATCATCGAACATGTCGTCGATCAGCCCCTGCAGCTCGGCTGTGGCCAGCACGCCCGGCGCGGAGCCCGCCGCGCCGAAGGCGATGCGCAGATATTTCAGCTTGGCCGACGCCTTGCGCGAGGAGGACTTGATCAGCGCCAGCGCGTCATCATGCATGTCCGCATTGCTCTCATCGTCGAGGATTTCGATGGCCGTGCCCAGCGCGCCCACCGGGCTGACCAGATCATGGCAAATCCGCGCGCATAGCAGTGCAGCGAGAGTGGACGGTGTCAGTTTGGGGGCGGTGCTCATGGGAAGTCGTTTAAGCGCGGGGCGTCGCATTGCAACTGTTTGGGTGGGTGATGCGTCGATGGACGACACGGTCCGCGGACCCGGAAACAAAAAAGCCGCCCCGTCAGCGACGGAGCGGCTCTGAACCTTGAGTGCGGCGGGGCGCTATTTCTTCGACCAGCTGCCGCTGTCGGTCATGACATATTGACCGCGCGAGGCCTGTGCGACCAGCTTTTCGCCGGTCAGCCGGGCGACGACCTTGATCTCGACATTCTGATCGCGGGCAAGGTTGCGGTAGACCGTCTTGCGGCCGATGTTGATCTCGTCGACAGCCGCGCGCACGTCGGCGGATGCGGTGGACACAACGCCGAGATAGCCGTCGATACGTTCGCCGACTTCGCCGCGGGCCTTGGCGGCATCCACGGTAGATTTGGCATCGGCGCGTGCATGGGCGACATTGTCACCGGTGTGGTGCAGCGCGACGGCACCACCGCCGAGCAGGAATGCAGCGCTCAGGCTCGCAATCATCAGTCTTTTCATGCCAACCTCCTTAAAAGGTATGTGGACCTAGAACAGGCCCGGGTTTTCCGTGATCAGGTTTTCGACATCCTTGTCCAGCCTCACCCGCACTTCCTGGTCGATCTTGATCGCCAGTTCGATGCGGATCGGCTCGTCTGGCGCCACGACTTGAACCTTGTGGGTGCAGGCGGTGGAAACAAGGGGCGAGACCAGTGCGGCGACGCCCACGACGAAGACCTTCGAATTTCTCATCAATCGTACTCCTGCCACACCCTGTCTGAACGGGATGTGAAGCCCGTGCACTGTGACAGCGGCGCGCGCAAGTGGCTCTATGGCGGGGCGAGAGATCGCGCGCTCGCTTGCTCGCAGTTGGCACAGTTGCGCGCTCTTGCCGTTGCAGGCAGCAGAGCACGCCGCTAAAGCCGCTTAAATCACCTTACCAAGGGCTACCCATGTTCGCCGAGCTTTTCACCCTGTCATCTCTCTTTACACTGGGGGCGCTCATCCTGCTCCAGGCCGTGCTGGGGTTCGATAACCTGCTTTATATCGCTATCGAATCGAACAAGGTCGGCGATCCGGTGGCCGCCAAGAAGGTCCGCCAATGGGGCATCGGCATTGCGGTGGCGCTGCGGATCGTTCTGCTGTTCGTGATCGTGAGCCTGTTCGGCGTGCTGGCGGAGCCGCTGTTCGACTTCTCCAATTCAGTCATTTCCGGCGAGTTCACCTTGCAGGCGCTGGTGACGATCCTCGGCGGGGCGTTCATCATCTACACCGCGATCAAGGAAATCCACCACCTGTTGCAAGTGGACCATATCGAACACTCCGAAGGCTCCGGCGCGCGGTCCGTCGCCAAGGCCATCGCGCTAATCGTGGCGATGAACCTGGTCTTCTCATTCGATTCCATTCTCTCCGCCATGGCCATCGCCAATGTCGAAACCGCCAATATTCTGAACGCAGCTGGCGGCGTCATACAGACCTTCGCGGGAACGGCCGAGACCTGCGAGCAGGCGCTGATTTCTGACCCCGTCGCGGGCGCCGTGTCCTGCGAACCGGTGAAGACCTACCAGGTGCCGCTGATGGTCATCGCCATTGTCGCTTCGGGCATCGCCATGATTCTGCTGGCCGACCGCGTCACCAACTTCCTGAAGAAGAACCGCATGTATCAGGTGCTGGGCCTGTTTATCCTCTTCCTCGTCGGTGTGCTGCTGGTGACCGAGGGCGCGCATCTCGCTCACCTGAAGCTGTTTGGCTATCAGCTCGACGCCATGTCCAAGTCGTCTTTCTACCTGGTGGTCGGCGTGCTGGTCGTGACCGACATCATTTCCAACCGCTACCAAAAGCGCCTCTGGGCGCAGAAGCAGGCGGAGATACTGGGTGCCAATCCGGAAATCGCGGGCGTTGCCGCCGTCGACGAATTCCGCGGCAAGGGCGCTGGCCACTAAGTCCTACTAACCACTCAGTCCTATAGGAGCGTGCCGCCCGCAAAGCCGGGCGCGCCTTCCAGCTGCAACAGGGCGCGTTTGCGGTCGAGCCCGCCCGCATAGCCACCGAGCCCGCCTCCGCTCGCGATGACACGGTGGCACGGGATCAGCAGGGCCAGCCCGTTTGAGCCATTGGCAGAGGCCACCGCCCTGTGTGCGCTGTCCCGCCCAATCGCGGCGGCCAGCTGCGCATAGGACCAGGTGTCGCCGTAAGGAATGGTCTGCAGTGCGGCCCAGACGGTCTTTTGAAACGCTGTGCCGGACGGCTCCAGCGGGACCGAAAAGTCGTGGCGGTCTCCGGCGAAATACTCCGCCACCTGCGCGGCCGCCCGCCGCGTCGTCTCGCTCGTGCCCGGCAGCAGCGGTCTGCGGTGCAGCTTGGCCAGCCGTGCGAATTGCCGGGTAAGGCGCAGGCTCGGGCTACCCGTGAACTCGATGAGATAGAGCCGTGCGTCGTCACCAATGACGATCATCCGCCCCAGCGGTGTCTCGCACCAATCGACCATCAGCGGCTCGAGATGAGGCTTGGACGGCGCCGCGCCCAGCACTTGCGCATAGGCGGCACGGAAACCCGATGGGCTGTCGAAATCCGCATCCAGTTGCGCTTCCGTCACGCTGCCGCCCGCGCTGAGGGTCTTCGCCGCGCGCGCCAGCGCTCTCAGCCGAACATAGTTCATGGCGGAGATGCCAAGGCGTTTCTGAAACCGCCGACGCGCCGTGTCGGGATCGATTCCGGCGCGCCGCAGATCGTCCTCGGTCACGCGCGTCTCTGACGCTTCCACCAGCCTCACGACGGCGCGAATGACCCGGTTGTCAGGTCCCTCTGTCGCGTTCTGGGGGTGGCAGCGCTGGCAGGCGCGATAGCCCGCCTCCAGCGCGGACGACGCATCCGCAAAGGCCTCGCAATTCTCCAGTTTGGGCGTGCGGGCAGGGCAGCCGATGCGGCAGAACACGCCGGTGGTTCGGACGGCGAGGAACGGCCCGCCTGTGGGCGACGCAGCGATTGGCGCGCGCGCGGCGAAGGCGGCATGGATCGTCGGCAGGTCGAGGGTCTCGCTCATGCGGATTGCCTAACACGATGCGGTGCATCTCGCCGCCGTAAAAACGGCAGCCAATCATTTCAGCTGACCTTACGCGCTGGTCATGGCGTCTGCCTTTCGCTAGGCGCGCGGCCATGACCATTCACATCCATAAACACGACCTGCCCGATGGGCTCGACTTCGGATCGGCCGTCGCCATCGACACGGAAACGCAGGGGCTGAGCCTCGTGCGTGACAAGCTCTGCCTGGTGCAGCTGTCTGCCGGCGACGGCGATGCGCATATCGTGCAGATGGACAGGGACAGCTATGAAGCGCCAAACCTAAAAGCGCTCGTCAGCAACCCCGATGTGGTGAAGATCTTTCACTTCGCGCGGTTTGATGTCGCCATCATGCAGCGCGATCTGGGCGTCGACACGGCCGGGATATTCTGCACCAAGATCGCCTCCGGACTCGTGCGGACCTATACCGACCGCCACGGTCTGAAAGACCTCACGCGCGAGCTGATCGGCGTGGACCTGTCCAAGCAGCAGCAAAGCTCCGACTGGGCGGCGAGCGAGCTGTCCGACGCGCAGAAAGCCTATGCCGCGTCCGACGTGCTGCACCTGCACGCTTTGCGCAATATCCTCACCGCTCGACTGATCCGCGAAGGCCGACTGGAGGTCGCCCAGAGCTGTTTCGAGTTCCTCAACACGCGCTGCCGTCTGGATCTGATGGGCTGGGACGACGTCGATATCTTCAGCCACCGCATGCGGCGGAAGGAGTAGCTCCACACATTTGCTTCCCCGTAAGGGGTCTAAGTCCCCCTTCAGGGCCGTAGCAAATGTCCTTGCAACGCCAGCAAGGCCGGGGCCGCAGGTCCCGAATACAATCTCTCGCCCGACGCGGCACAAGAGAGACACGCGGTCTCCACTTCGAGCTAACAGCCGTCCGCTTCGCTACAGGCGTCGGGCTATCTTTCGTCCCCGGGACTAAAATTGAAACGCCCGACGTTTACAAAACCCTCACCTATGGCCGCGCCCCCTCGCCAAACCTCCCAGCCCGCCCTATAGCGCCTTGCAAACCATGGCTGACACGCTCTCCACATCGAACCTCCCGGTCCGCGACCATGCCGCATCCGACGCGCTCGGCCTGTGGGAGCCCAAACGCACACTGACGCTCTCGGCGGCCCGCGCGCACACCATCCGCATTCAATGGCTGCGCCGCGCACTGATCGCGGCGGCCGCACTGCTCGTGGTGTCGCTGATCTATTATTTCGTCGCGCAAGGTCCTTCGCGCGATTGGAAGGATGAGACCGACACCTCTGTGCGCATGATCGGGCCGCGCTATTCCGGGCGCACCTCGGACGGACTACCTTACCAGTTGACATCGGACTCGGCCCGCCGCCAGCTCGATTCCCGCAATGAGGTCTCTCTCGTGCAGCCCGTGCTGGAATTCTACCGCAGCCGGGGCGCGCAGAGCAGTTTCGTGACCGCCGCCTTCGGCAAATATGACGACGTCGAGAAAGTGCTCGACCTGCGCCTCGATCCCAAGGATGTGGCCGGGTCCGATCTGGTGGTTTTGGAAACGGATGACGGCGTGCGCTGCGAGACGACCCACGCGCGCATCCGCACCCGCGACAAGCGCATCGTCGGCGACGAGCCGATCACCTGCGTCGGCGAGTTCGGCACGGTCGCGGGGCAGACCTATGCTGTGAACGACAATTACACCGTCTTCGTCTTCAAGGACGGCATGACCGGACGCATTGTGGAGAAAACCGATCCGTCGCTCGATCCGGAGTTCGATCTGGCCGAGGCGCAGCCCAGCGGCGCCTTCGCCTTTGGTGGTGACGGACCGATCGACATCGTCGCGCGCGAAGCCAGCTATTTTAAGGGCCGCACGGATCTGGCTGGCGACGTCGTCGTCAAGCAGAACGGCGCGACGGTCTATTCCGACGATATGATCATCCTGCGCGATTCCAGCGAGAATGCGCAGGCCGGCACGCTGAGCCTCGGTGCGGTCAACCGGATCACCGGTACGGGCAATTTCCGCTACGTCTCTTCAGATAACGACGTGCGCGGCGACAAAGGCGTCTATGAGCGCGACCTGAACCGCGTGACCGTGACCGGCAATGTCACCGTCGTCCAACCGGGTGGCAACACGGTCTCGACCGATCGACTGGTCTATGACACTAGAACCGAAACGTTGCGCTTTTCGGGCCAGTGCCGCGGCCGGAACTGCGACTCGGGCGGGCGCTCGACCATTACAATCAAGGGCAGGAATTGATATGACGCTCTCCAAAGCCTCACGCTGGGTCTCGGCTTTCGCCGTGGCCCTGATGTTTTCCAGCCCGGCAGCGGCGCAGCTCTCGCTCGGCGGCAGCGGCGACACCACGCTGAACGCAGATGACGTGGTCAGCGAAAACAATGTCATTACCCTGACCGGTCAGGTCGATGTGAGGCAAGGCGACGTCCGCATCCTCGCCAACAGGATGGTGATCTACCCCAAGGCGGGAGGGCGTACGACGGCGGGTCCGAACCTCGGCGCAGCGGGCGGCGATATCGACCGCATCGTGGCGACGGGCGACTTCTACTACATCACGCCGGAACAGAATGTGCGCGGCGACAACGGCGTCTACACCCAGTCCACCAACAGCTTCGAGATCACCGGCAATGTCGTGCTGGTCCAGGAAGACAGCGTCGTGCGCGGCAACCGCCTGATCTATGATCTGGGAACAGAACGCGCGCGGGTCATCGCCGATTGCAAGGGCCGCAAATGCGGCCGCGACCGCCGCGTCGCCATTCTGATCAAAAACGCCGACACCAGCCTCGCTCCGGGATCCTGAGCCCCGTGGCCGACACTCTCGACGCTCCGCAGGATCAGGCCACGGGCCAGATCATCACCCCGCCCGCGACAGGTCTCGCCGCCAATAATATCGGCAAGGCCTATCGTGGCCGCGTCGTGGTCAAGGATATCACCCTGACCGTCCAACGCGGCGAAGTCGTTGCGCTGATGGGCCCCAACGGCGCGGGCAAGACGACCAGCTTCTACATGATCATGGGGCTGATCGAGGCCGACCGCGGTTCCATTACGCTCGACGGCCAGGACATTACCCGCCTGCCGATGTACCAGCGCGCGCGTCTGGGCGTCGGCTATCTCCCGCAGGAGCAGAGCATCTTCCGCGGGCTGTCGGTCGAGGAAAACATCAAGGCCGTGGTGCAGCTGACGGAGAGCGACAAATCCAAATGGAACGACAATGTCGACGCCCTGCTGGATGAACTCAACATCGGCCACATCCGAAAGAGCCCCGCGCTCGCCCTGTCCGGTGGTGAGCGCCGCCGCGTCGAGATCGCCCGCGCGCTGGCGAGCCGCCCGAGCTTCATCCTGCTCGACGAGCCGTTTACCGGCATCGACCCCATCGCCATCGCCGATATTTCCGAGCTGGTCCTCTACCTCAAAAAGCGCGGCATCGGCATTCTCATCACCGATCACCGCGTGCGCGAAACGCTCGACATCGTCGACCGCGCCTCGATCCTGTTCCAGGGCGAAGCGCTGTTCGAAGGCACACCGGATGAAATTCGCGCCAATAAGGATGTGCGCCGGGTCTATCTGGGCGAGAAATACGCGTAGCGTTCCCGGCTTCGCCGGGAATTTTTGGTCCGGGGGACCAAAAATAGCGCAGCGCCGAGAGCGAAGCGAACGGATCGACGGCTGCGAAGCAGCCGAAGCGCCCACATTCGAACATCGAAGCTGAAGCTCTGACCGAGTCTTCCGGCGCTCTCACGATCCGCTCTCCACAGCCTATCCGCAATTCCAGCTTGCACTTGCGCCATCTCGGCGCGACCCTATCGGCATGACCCTGACGCGTATCTCTCTCACTGCTCTCATGCTCGCCGCGCTGGCGACCTCCCCGATCCATGCTCAAGACGCCGCATCTGACGCGACGTCAGAAGCGCCCGCCCAGGCAGAGATCGACGCATTGCATGCAAAAGCCGAGGCCGGAGATGCGGACGCGCAACTCGATCTGGGTGTGCGCTACCGTAATGGCGACGGGGTGGAGCAGGACCGGGTGCGCTCGGCGGGGTATTACCGCGCCAGTGCGGAGCAGGGGAATGCACGCGCCATGGCCTATTACGGCGACGTGTTGTGGGGCGGCGACGGGGTGGAGGAGGACGGCCCGGCGGCTGTGGAGATGTACCGTCGATCGGCCGATGCCGGCTTTGACTACGGCCAGTATTCCTATGGTCTGGTGCTGGAAAACGGCAATTACATTGAGGCGGATCTCGCCGCCGCGACACGCCAATACCGGCTCGCCGCCGAACAGGGTCACGCGCCGTCACAGCGCGCGCTTGCCAATGTGCTGAGCCGCGGCGAAGCGACCGACGCGGCAATATCCGAAGCCGTGACATGGTACCGCGCCGCCGCCGAGCAGGGCGATGTGCGCGCCCAGGCGCAGCTCGGCTATCATTATGACGAAGGCCTCGGTGTCGAAAAGGATGTCGAAGAGGCCATGGCTCTCTATCTCTCGGCGGCCGAGGGCGGCAACCGCACGGCGCAATACAATGTCGGCTATAACTACCAGCACGGCATCGCCGTCGACAAAGACTGGTCAGAGGCCGTGCGCTGGTACCGGCTGTCGGCCGATCAGGGCGACACGGACGCGATGAACAGCCTCGGCTACGCCTATGACAATGGGGAGGGCGTGGAGACGGACAAGGTGGAAGGCGTGCGCTTCTACAGGCTCTCGGCCGAAAACGGGAATGCGGCCGGCATGTATAATCTCGGCGTCAGCTACGATTTCGGCGACGGGGTGGCGAAGGACGATAAAGCAGCCGTACGCTGGTACCGCGATGCGGCCGTTCTGGGCCACGCGACGGCGCAGAACAATCTCGGCACGATGTATCAGGACGGAACCGGTGTGCGCCGCAATCCGATGCAGGCCTATAAATGGTATCTTCTCGCCGCCGAACAGGGCGAGCAGCTGGGCATAGACAATAGCGAGATCCTTAAAAGTCAGCTGACGTCATGGCAGCGCAAAAAGGCGGAAAGCCTCGCTGCCACCTGTACCGCGACGAACTTCGCCGATTGCGACTAGCCGACCTTAACCGCCAACGGTGAACTGCACCGAGAGCCGGCCATTGGCGTCGCTGCTGAGCACGGCCCGGTCCAGCTTGGCTGTCGTGCTGCCCAGCAGATCCTCGAACAGGGCGTAGAGCGCCTCTGTCGGTGCATCGTCGATCCAGACGGAAAACTCGCCCGCGCTGCCGGGCTGAATGCGCGAAATCTGAATGCCCTGGCTGCGCGCGGATTGCAGCAGTGCGCTCCGGGTGAAGGGCTGTCGCGCTGCGTTACCCGATGGCGCGGCGCGGGCGAGCAGGGCTTGCTCGGTCTTGGCCGCGCGCAGGGCATTGGCGGCATCGTCGCGAGCGTCGATCACGGGCAGGATCAGCGCGAAGACCAGGATCAGCCCCGCCACCAGCGCGCCGAGCACGCCTAGCAACACACGCTCCCGCGCGGCCAGCCCGTCCCACCATGAGCGCACACCGCCCATCAGCTTTCCCCCTCAGAGGCGAGCGCGGCGTCTCCGATAAAGCGGCCGTTTTGTTCGCGCACGCCGCCCGTGGTGAATTGCGCGCCGGACTGGGCGGCAAAGCTCGCCTCCAGCGCGGTCGCTGCGTCGAAATCGGGATAGACCAGGCGCAGACGCAACACGCCGTCGCGCGCTTCCCATGACAGGCGTTCGACTTCGATTTCGGGATGATTGGCTGTGGCGGCGAATAGCGCCTGGCTGAGTGTAAGAAAACGCGCATCATCGGCCGGCCCGCTCGGCAGCTGCGAGAGGCTCGCTGGCGCGGGCTGTCCGGTGCGGTTTTCATAGAGTGCGCGCGCTTCCGTTCGGATCATCTCGGCCTGGGCCTGCACGGCGAGGGCATCGGACAGAGCAAGGCCAAGCCCGAGCCCGGCGCAGACGAGAGCGGTCGCCGCGACAGCACTCCAGCGCCCGAGCGAGAGCTGAGAACGACGGCGGTAGGGTCCGGTGCGAAGATCGAGCGTCAGCCCGGAATCCAGCCGTTTGAACACGGCGTCGCGCAGATCCTCGTCCAGCATGGGCGCAGGCCGCAGCTCGCTCCAATCCGCATCGACGGCATATCCGGTCGGGCCGGGATAGACGACGCGGTCCAGCAGGGCGACAGGCTCCTCGCCCAATCCGGCGAGGGCGTCGAAATCGCTGATCACGCGCGCCGGGCTCAAGGCGATAGCCGCCTCCATGACGGCGGGCGCAACCACGGCCGTCGTGGCGGGACTGTCGGGACCCAGCACGATGTGCAGCTCCGCCGGGTCGGACGACAGCTGGTCCTCTTGGGCAAAGCGCGCGGCGGCGAGGCGGTCAGATGGTTTCAGCTTGCCGGGCAGCTCGGTCGCAAAGGCGCGCACGTCCTGTCCGGGCAGCACGGCCACCAGCGGGCCAACCGTGTTCAGCGCTTCGACAGGGCCGCGCTCGACCACATTCTCGCGGCGCAGCAGCAGCGCATCGCCGCCGGGCTGACTCGGCAGGAATAGGACGGTGTCGGTCACGGCAGCCCTCCCTCGAACGTGCTCACGCTGGTGTCGGTCATTATCGGGCGGAAGGTCTCCCGCCCCCAATCGCGATAGGATAGGCGCGGATAGTTAACGTCCAATCCCTCAAATGCAAAGCGCCGCGCGCGGGTGACCTGCCCGAAATTCACCAGCGCCTCGATCTCGATCCGGTCGGGGGAGAAGACGATGGCATCGGGGTTGAGCTCCGGTCGCGGTTCTGACAGCGCGGGCGCGGCGAGCAGCGTGTCGCGCTGGACGTAGCCGGAGGTCGGACGGCTCTCGATCAGATCGACCGCGTCGCGCAACGCATTGTCCCCGCCGATGATCGCCGCCAGCACCGGCGCGTGCTGTGGCTTTGCGGTCTCGATATTGAACCGCGTCGGCAATTGCAGCGTGCCAATGCAGACATGCGGGCGAAGCGCTTGGAACATCTCCTCCGTCATGCCGTCAAGCGTGCGCAGCTCGGTCTCGGACACCATCAGCGCATTGGCCGTGCGGTGGGGCAGGGGGCGGGATAGATAGACGCCGTCCTCCGCGCCGCCCGGCAGGGTGACGCTGTCTGCGTCCGACCAATCGGTGGCAACCGCCGCCATGCGCTCGCCGAGGAAGCGGTCGTTCCAGACAATGCCCATCAGCCGGGCGAGCTGCGCTGTCGCAACCGCATTGGCGCGCCCGCCCGCATCGGCCAGGTCGGAAAGGCGAAAGCAATGGGTGCCGTCGCGCATGACCGCCGTGATGGCACCGTTCTCGAAGGGCAGAATGATCGGCTCGGACGCGTCCAGCAGGCGGTTGATCTGCGGGCCTTCCAAGTTGGCGAGCTGGTCGATCTGGTAGCGCGCAAACTGTTCGGCTCCGTCGGCATAGAGATCGGCTTGAGCCATGTCGCGCGCCGTGGTCGCGCGCTCGACGGAGAGCCGCAATGTCGCCAGCAGGGCAATGGCGACCGCGCTCATAAGGCTCAGCACCAGCAAGGTGGCGAGCAGGACCGTACCGTCCTCATTCGTCTTGCGCTCAGCCAAGAGACGGCACCGGAAAGACATGGCGCGTCGTCGTGCCGTCCACGTGGGTCAGCAGGACGTCCAGCGCGACGGACTGGCTGCCCTGTTGCCGGGCGATGTGGGCAGCACGGTGTGGCGCGGTAAAGTTCGGATTGGTCGCGGTGATCCTGCGGCCGCTCGCGAACAGTACCTCGACCCGCATGGATTCTACTCCGTCCAGCACGACGCGGTCGCGGGGCGGCTCGACGAGGGCGGGGTTCTCATGCGGCAGGAAGGCGCGGATCAGCTGGCCGTCCTGCACCCGCCACTCGATGCGCTGCAGATCGCCGCGTGCCGCCTCGCCTCCCGGGTTGGGACGCGCGCGCCGTGTTAGGGGTAGCGTTCCGGGGGTGTAGGCCACCTCCTCCGTGCGGATGATGCCGCCCAACCCGTCGCGATTGGTCCGGGGCGTGATGGCCGCAATGTCGTCCGCCATCAGTCGGCGCATGGCGACCAGCGGTGCGATCTCGTCCAGCCGCGCCTCAGACCGTTCGCGCGCGTCCAGCGTGGCCGACAGCGCGATGAAACCCGCCACGCTGATCAGCGAGAAGATGAACAGAGAGACCAGCACCTCGACAAGGGTGAAGCCGGCATCCGAAGTGGCGGGTGATGTCGGATGCGCGCTCATCGCCCGCCGTCCTCTGTGGGACCGCCCGCCGCGTCGTCCTGCGCTGGCCGCGGGCTACGCACCGGCGGCATGCGGCGAAAGGCGCGGCGGCTGGCGATGATCGTCTCGCTGTCTTCCTGCCGGACGGTGACACTGACCTCATAGAAGCGCGGCAGTTCGGTCTCCACCGTCGTGGTTTCCGTGACGAAGCGGATTCCGCCGCTCACGGCCTGCCCCTCGACCGTCACCGCGCGGATCGGCTCCAGCCCGTTGATCGCGACTATATTGTCGGCGACGAACCCCGCATGGGTCCGCAGCTGCAGCTGGGACGTCCCGCGCACGGCCAGTGTGGCCGCCCGCTGAAGGCCGATGATGGCAACGCTGAATATGGCAAGGCTGACCAGCACCTCGACCAGGGTGAAGCCGTCCTGATTGGACCGCGCGCTCATCTCTCCACCTCGCGGGTGAAGCGGCCACGGTCATCGGGGGACAGCACATAGGTCGCGTCGGGTCCTCGCATGGACAGCACGAGCTCCGGCACGTTGCCGTAAGGCTCGAAGCGGTAAGCGGGCACGGCGTCATCGGTCAGCTGGATCCGCACTTCGTCGGCGCGCAGCTCGACCCGAGCATCCTCCGGCCAAGGCAGTTCAGCACGCTCCACCCATTGCACGCCGTCATGGGTATAGAGCATCAGCCCGTCCGTCGATGCGCCCAGCGCGCGGATTTCACCCGCCAGCGCGGCGTCGTCGAAAAAGCGCTGCAGCTGCGCGGTCATGCGCGCCGTCTCGCGGTCCGTGCGCGTGGGGCCGTCGGGCCGTCCCGCGATGACCGCGCCGACCATGAGGCTCATGATGGCAAGCACGGCCAGCAGCTCGACCAGCGAGAAGCCGTCTTCGCGCGACGGTGGGTTCGTATCAGAGCTGCCAATTGCCAATGTCGGCGTCCTGACCCTCTCCGCCCTCACGACCGTCCGCCCCGTAGGACAGAATATCGTAAGCCCCGTTCTGACCCGGATTGCGGTAGATGTAGGGATTACCCCACGGGTCGTTCTGGATGCGCCGGACATAGCCTTCGGCCGGGAACTTGGCCGCGTCCACACCGGACGGCGCTTCGACCAGCGCGTTCAGCCCGTCCTGCTCTTCCGGCAGGCGGAAATGATCCAGCCGGTAGAGGCCCAGCGCGGTCTCGAATTGCGCGATGTCGGACCGGGCCTTGGTGATGTTGGCGTCGCCCAGCCGCGGCAGCACGGCCAGCGCGACCCCGCCCGCCAGCAGGCCGATGATCGCCATGGTCACCAACACTTCGGTCAGGGTGAAGCCGGCCTCGCCATCATAGTCGCGCGGGCTGTCGTCTTTTGTATTCGGCACATTTCGCTCCATCAGAAGGACAGCGTGTTGAGCTGCAATATGGGCAGGAAGATAGCGGCTGCGATGAGCAGCACAATCCCGCCCAGCAGGATGATGATCAGCGGTTCCAGCAAGGCCAGGAATACGCCCGTAGCGGCCTCGAACTCGCCCTCCAGATAGTCGGCGGATTTGGCGAACATGGTGCCTGTGTCGCCCGCCCGCTCGCCGCCGAGCACCATCTGCACGACGAGGGGCGGGAAGACGCCTGTTCCTTTAAGCGCGGCCGAGATCGCCGTGCCCTCGCGCACGCGGGCGGCCGCATCGCTGACCGCCGCGTTCATCACGGAATTGGACAATGTATGGCGCGCTGTTTCCATGGCCGACAAGGCAGGCGTTCCCGCGTCGATCAACCCGGCGATCGTGCGCGAAAACCGCGCCGCTTCGAGATTGCGGATAATGCGGCCCAGCACCGGCAGGCGCAGCTTGAACCCGTCCCAGGTCGCGCGTCCCGGCCCGCGCTTCCAAAAGTGAAACGCGGCGTAGAGCACGCCCAGGCCGATCATCAGCCACAGCCCATTGGCCTTCAGGAAATTGGACGCGGAAATCGTCGCGCGGGTCAGCGCGGGCAACTCCTCGCCCAGCACGGTGAACTGCTCCGCGACCTTGGGTACGACCAGAGTCAGCAAGACGGTCGTGACGATCAAGGCGACCACCATCAGCAGGACCGGATAGATCACCGCGCCCAGCACTTTTCGACGAATGGCGTCAGAGGCTTCCATATCGTCGGCGCGGCGCTCCAGCACGGGACCGAGCTGTCCGGATGTCTCGCCCGCCGCCGTGACGGCTGTGAACAGCGGGTCGAACACCTTGGGATGCCCGGCCAGCGCTTCGGACAATCGCGCGCCCTCCATGACGCGCGACCGCGCATCCAGCAGCACGCCGCGCAGGCGCGAGCGCTCGAACTGCAGCGCGGTGATGCGCAGGGCTTCCTCCACAGGGGTCGCCGCGCCGATCAGGATGGACAGCTGCCGCGCCGCGCGGGTGATGTGCGTACGCTTGATGCGCGACTTGCCCGCAGAATCGTCTTCGTCTTTGGTCTTGCTCTGGCGGGAGGCGCGCATTTCGACCGGCGTCAGGCGACGCGCCCGCAGCTGATCCCGCGCCGCCCGTGCTGACTCCGCCATCAGCGTGCCGGTACGGCGGGTGCCCGCTGAATCGATGGCGGCGTAGTCGAAGGCTTCCACGGCTTGGCCCTAACCCTCGTCCGTGCGACACACGCGCAGCACCTCGTCGCGAGAGGTGAGGCCCGCCGCGACCTTCTCTGCTCCGTCCGCGAGCAGCGTCTGGCGCGCGGCAAAGGCGACCGCGGACATCTGGCTCTCCGTCGCGCCGTCATGGATCATGGTGCGCAGCTGCTCCGTCATCGGCACGATCTCGTAGATCCCGAGGCGACCGACATAGCCCACGCCGGAGCAAGCCGGACAGCCGACCGGGCGGTAGAAAGTATGGCCGCGACCAGACAAGCCCAGCTCGGCCAACTCCACAGCGGGCGGAGAGTAGGGTTCCTTGCAGGCGTCGCAAAGCTTGCGGACCAGGCGCTGCGCCACCAGCGCGGTCAGGGTTGAGCTCAGCAGGAACGGCTCCACGCCCATGTCGCGCAGGCGGGCCACGGACGCGACTGCGGAATTTGTGTGCACGGTGGACAGCACGAGGTGGCCCGTCAGTGCGGCCTGCACGGCGATCTCGGCCGTTTCGGGATCGCGGATTTCGCCGACCATGACCACGTCCGGGTCTTGGCGCAGAATAGCGCGCAAGCCTGCCGCAAAGCTCATGCCGACGGCCGTGTTGACCTGCGTCTGACCGATCCCGTCCAGCGCATATTCCACCGGGTCCTCGACCGTCAGGATGTTGCGCGAGCCGTCATTGAGCCGCGACAGCGCGGCGTAGAGCGAGGTCGTCTTGCCGGAGCCCGTCGGGCCGGTGACGAGGATGATGCCGTTGGGCCGGGCGAGCGCGCTGGCAAAACCGTCGAGCACGTCGGAGTCCATGCCGAGCTCTTCCAGCGCCATGCGTTGCGTGTCCTTTTCCAGAATACGCATCACCACCCGCTCGCCATGGCGCGACGGCAGGGTGGAAACGCGCAGATCGATCCGACGCTCGCCGAGGTTCAGTGAGAAGCGGCCATCCTGGGGTATCCGCTTTTGCGCAATGTCGAGCCGCGACATGACTTTAACGCGAGAGGTGAGCGCTGGTGCAAGCCGCGCGGGCAGGGACAGCGCCTCGGACAATGTGCCGTCGATGCGGAAGCGCACGGACAGCCGCTGCTCATAGGGTTCGATATGGATGTCGGACGCGCGCGCTCGGATGGCCTCCTGCAGCACGCCGTTGATCAGCCGGATGATCGGCGCGTCGTCTGAGCTGTCGAGCAGATCGGACGTGCGCGGCAGGCCGTCGGCGAGGGCGCTCAAGTCCTGCGGCGCGCCGAGCGCGTCTTCCGAGGCTCCCGCCAGATCGGCCTGGGCATAGGTTGCGGACAGGCGCTGCTCGAAGGCTTCGGGGGTCAGGACTTCGCGCGTGACGGAGCGCCCCACCGCGCGGCGGGCCTCCAACAGGGCGGGCAGAGGCGCACTCTGCTTATGGGCGATGACGACACCATCGTTCGATTCGAGCGCGAGCACGCCGTGCTGGCGGGCAAACGCATAGGAGAGAACGGGGCGGCTCATGGGAGCTCTATAGCGCGCTTCCGGTAAGTGGACACTTAAGTTTCATACGGGGTCCAGTTGGGTTAGGCGGGGCGTCTCAATTCGCCACCACAAGGTCCGCTCGTGAGTCTGCAATCCGCACACGCCGCCTATCAGGCCGGACGTCTCATCGAGGCGGAAGAGATAATCGGCCCGTTGATGCAGTCCGCGTCGGCCAGTCGCGCCGAACGGGCCTTGGCGCAACAGCTCGGCGCCATGATCGCAACTCACCGGGGTGATCACATGAGCGCGCTGCAGCGCATCCAGCAGGCGCTGCAACATCCGACCAACACGGCTGAACGCCTCAACACCCAGGGCAATATCCTGCGCGCCATGGGCTATGACGTGCAGGCGGAGCAGTCCTTTGCCGCGGCCGTCGATGGGCAGCCCGACTACGATGTCGCGCGGTTCAATCTTGCCCGGCTGCAGCTGGACAGCTCGCAATATGCGGAGGCGGCGGATGAGTTCGCGCGGGTACTCACCCGCGCGCCGGATCATATGAATGCCTGGCGCGGGCGTATCGAGGCGCTGCTGGAAAGCCAGCAGCTGGATGCGGCCAGCGCAGCCATCGCGGACGCACCGCTGCCTGAACCGGAACGCGGCCAGCTCCGTGCCCGGCTGGCGTTCAACCGCGGCGAGCTGGACACGGCGCAGCGGCTCGCGCGTGAGGTGGCGACCGACCCCGCACGCGGAGGCCATGCCATGGCGCTTGCGCTGCAGATCTTGCGCATGACCGGACGTTGGAACGAGGCGGAAAGCCTGATCACCGACACGCTGTCCCAGCACCCGGACCGACCGGGCCTTTGGGCCGCCGGCCTGCGTGCGCTCTACAAATCGGGCGATCTGCGCGCGTCCAAGGCGCTGCTCGGCCAGGCTCCGAAAGGGATGGATGTGGAGTTGGTTCGCGCCGAATTGCTGATCGAGCAGGAGCACTTTGCGGAGGCCGAGGAGGCCGCGATGGCCGCTCTGAAGGACGCGCCCGGTCACGCGCCGATGATGCAGTCCCTCTGCCGCGCCGCGTTGGGGGCAGGCCATTTCGAGACCGCGCAACAGGTCGCCGATCACGGCCTCCGGGCAGAGCCGAACAATCAGTTCTACTATGCGGTCAAGGCGACGGCCGGCCGCGCGCGCGGGCAGGATTACGGCTATTATTTCGACTACGCGCGTTTTGTGAAACCCTATGATCTGAGTCCGCCTGACGGCTGGCCCGAAATGGCAGCGTTCAACGCGGCGCTGAAGGCGGAGTTGGACGCGCTGCACGGATTCCAGGACGCGCCGCTGGACCAGACGCTGCGGCTGGGCACGCAGACGGCGGCGGACCTGCGGTATGTCGACAGTCCGGCCATTCGGGCCTTCTTCAAGGCGGTCGATCCGGCCATTCGCAGCTATGTCGAGGAGATCGGTCGCGATCCGCATCACGCCTTCCTGCGCCGCAATATGGGCGGTTACCGCATTCGCAGCGCGTGGAGCGTGCGGCTGGGCGCGGGCGGGCACCACGTCAATCACATCCATCCGGAAGGCTGGATCAGTTCGGCCTATTATGTCGATATACCGCCCGCGAAAGGCCGTGAAGGCTGGATCAAATTCGGCGAACCGCCCGCGCCGCTGAACCGCGCGCTAGGGCAGGATGCAGAACTGGAGATCGAGCCCGTTCCCGGACGGCTGGTGCTGTTCCCGAGCTATCTCTGGCACGGCACAAACGCGATCACGGGCGAGGCCGGCACGCGGCTGACCTTGCCGATCGACATCCTACCCGCCGCGGAGTGATCCCTACTGGAACTTCGTCCAAAAGCCTGACAGCCATTTCGCCTTGGGGCCGAAGATCGCGTCGGTGAAGGCGGATGAGGCGGCGCGTTTCACCACTTCGGTGCGCGTGGGGTAGGGGCTGATCATCGACGTGATCGTCGAGAGCTTGGCGTCCGCTGCCATGGCAAGGCTGACCGTGTTTATTATCTCGCCCGCCTGACTGCCGAGGCAGCTCGCGCCGATGATGCGGTTCTTGGCGTTGAGATAGAGCTTCAACCCGCCCGCCGTGTCGCGCTCGGCAATGGAGCGGTCGTTTTCATTGAATTCGAAATGCAGCGTGCGCGCCGCCTCGTCAGGCCCCGCTCCGATCGCGCCCAATTCCGGCTGGGTGTAGATGACGGCGGGCATGCGGGTCGTCGTCGCCTTGGCGAAGAATTTCCCCAGTCCCGGCGGCATGAAATAGAGGTTCTTGATTAGCGCGCCTGCGTGAAAGCCCGCGGCATGGGTCAGTCCGCCCTTGCCCGCCACGATATCTCCGGCGGCATAGACGCGCGGATTGGACGTACGCAGGGCCTCGTCCGTGTCGATGCCCCTGCGGTCATAGGTGACCTTGGCGGCCTCCAAGTTGAGCGTTTCGACATTGGGCTGGCGACCGGCGGCCACGAGGATGTGCGAGCCGAGCAGGTCGTCTCCGTCCTCGAACGACACGCGGATCTGCTTGCCGTCCTGGCTGACTTGCTTCGTCTTGGCGGGCGCGCGGAAATTGACGCCTTCCGCCTTGAGCGACGCGATCAGTTCCGCCGCATGTTCGGGGTCCGAACGGCCGAGCGGTTCGGCAATGTCGATGATGGTGACGTCTGATCCCAGACGGCGGAAGCTCTGTCCCATCTCCAGTCCGATAGGCCCGGAGCCGATGATGAGCAAATGCTTGGGCAGCTGGGCAACCTGGAAGATCGAGTTGTTGGTGAGATAGGGAACGTCGGCAAGGCCGGGAATGGGCGGCACGCCCGCGCGGGATCCAGCAGCCACGATAATGCGCTTGGCGCGCACGATATGGTTGGCTGATTCCACCGTGCGTTCGTCGACAAAGGCCGCGTCCTCGGTAATCACATTCACGCCGAAGCCGCTGTAACGCTCGACCGAGTCGACGGGTGCGATCTGGTCGATGACGCCCTGGATGTGTGCCTTGACCGCGTCCCAATCGACGGCGGCTTCTGTCGGCGCGATGCCGAACTCCGCGCCGTGGCTGCGAGAGTGAGCCATCTTGGCGGCCTTGATCAGCGCCTTGGAGGGCACGCAGCCCGTGTTCAGGCAGTCGCCGCCCATCTCCTCGCGCTCGAACAGCACGACCGAGCGGTCCAGATGAGAGGCGCCATAGGCGGCCGAGAGCCCGGCCGAGCCTGCGCCGATGACGCAGAGATCGACGTCGTGAAAAGTCTTGTCCATGATGGGTGTCCTTACGCGGTCGCGGGCTTGCCGAAGAACCGTTTGTAGAGTGCCGGCATGAGGGCAACGACCCCCAGCGCAACGAGTGCGGGAATGAGGTTAGATGCCGCGCTGCTGACCAGCGCGCCGACATCGACGCTTTCGCCCGCTTCTGCCGCGTCCAGCAGCGTGCCGCGCAGCCCTGCGCCGATCCAGCTATAGGCGAGCGTACCCGGGATGATGCCGAACAGCGTGGTGATGAAGTAGTCGCGGAACTTTGCGCCGAGCACGGCCGGGGCGATATTGACGACGGCGAAGGGAAAGATCGGGAGCAAGCGCAGGGTGAACATGTAGGACAGGGCGTTTTCGTTGAACCCCGCTTCCATCTTGCCGAGAAACGGCCCCGCGATCGATTTTAGCGCCGCGCCGATAGAGCTGCGCGCGGCGAGGAACAATATGCAGGCGCCTGCCGTGGCGCCGATCACGGTCGCAGGCGTGCCGATGGCCAGCCCGAACAGAAAGCCGCCACCGATGGTAAGCGCGCTGGCCGGGACCATGAAGGCCGTGGCGGCCGCGTAGATGACGATGAAGGCCACCAGCACCAGCCAGAAATTATCCTGCACCAGCCCGTTCAGATAGACGGCATTCTCGCCCAGCGCGGCCGGGGTCAGCTGCGTGTGCCAGCCCTGTGAGATGGCCAGCGCCAATCCGGCCAGGATGATGTAGATCGGCCAGAGGCGCACCCAGATGGATTTGCCCGGCGTGTCGTGTGCAATCGTCATATCGGTCATGGTTTTCGCTCCCGGCCCTAGCGGGCCTGGTTCAGAGCCCAGTCGTAGTGGGACCCCTTGAATCGCGCGTCCCGGTTCAGCAGGTCGAGCCGCTCGCCCGTGGCGTAGGTCTTGAAGTGGGCGCGCATCTCGTCCTTGGTCCCGAAGTCGTCCCCATACCATTTGAATATCTTGGAAATGGAGATCGTCTTGCCGTCCACGCGCAGGCCGCGGTCGGAATTGATATAGGCGCGCGCGGCAGCTTTCTTATCCGCGTCTAGTGTGTCGGCGTCCCACAGGCGATCCATCAGGTTCGGACAACCGATGGAGGCGCAGTTGACCATGTAATGGATGTAGGGCGTCGGATATTTCTCGCGCATCGTGCCGTGCTCGATATCGTTCAGGCTCATCTCCGCGCCTTCCACGGTGATCAGCTTGCGGTCCCAGGGGCCTGTGTTGAACGCGCCGAATTCGCGGATCGACTTGATGGGGTATTCGTCCAGAACGACGTCCAGCGTCACGGCATTGTAGAGGTTGGCCCAATAGGCGAGGGCTTCCGGCTCGCTGAAGGTGGACGGGCTCAGCGCGGTCTGCTCCGTGATGAAGGCCTCGATGGCGCGGTGATCCGCTGTGCCCGCCACGCCCGCATAGTCGAACAGGGTGATCCCGTCCGGGCCGGGTGTGATGCGCTTGGCCAGAACGTCGGCATAGGCCTGGGTCGCGGTCGAGCTCATCGTGTCCTTGGTCATGCTGTCCTTGCTACTGGATGGGCTCTCGGCTGCGGCAGGTCCGCAGGCCACGAGAAGCGCGACGGAGGTAAGGAGGAGTTTGCGTGTCATCGAATGTCTCTCATATTGGCAGTTGCAGACCCAGCGAAGGGATCGGGGCGTGCAGCCGGTGTCGTGTACTGGCAGCCTGTTAGCCCGCTCGGTCCAAAAAGGCTCTACACAGCTATTCACGAAGCTGTGTGAGAGCTGTGTGAACGGTGCTATGACGGCTCCGACGTCCCATGGATAGGGTGCACGACCGAGCTTGACGGCTCGCCTGCCTGCCATTACGTGGCGCAACTGAATTTCGCGCGGTCTCCATCCGCGCTCGACTATCTATAGAGCAATCCGATGAAACGCACTTTCCAGCCGTCCAATCTCGTTCGCGCCCGCCGTCACGGCTTCCGCGCGCGCATGGCGACGAAAAATGGCCGCGCCGTGCTGGCGCGTCGCCGTGCCAAGGGCCGCAAGAAGCTCTCCGCATAAGCGGACCCTGTCTCTTGGCCGCAGATGTGGCTGACCAAAACAAAGCACTCGGGACGCTGACAAAGCGTTCCGAGTTTTTGTTTGTGCGGGAGGGAGCCTACTCCGCCAAGGGCGCTGTCGTCATCCAATGCCGCGCCAACCCCGCGCATGACCGCGTGCGCTACGGCATCACGGCGACGAAACGCATCGGCAATGCCGTCACCCGCAACCGCGCCAAGCGCCGCCTGCGTGTCGTCGCCCGGACGCTTCTGGCCGAGTTGGGTCGTCCCGGGCATGACTATGTCCTGATTGCGCGCGACCGCACGCCGGTCCGCGACTGGTCCAAACTGCTAGAGGACGCGCGCCGCGCCTTGCAAAGCGATGCGCTTTCGGGGCAAGGCGCACCTTAACCAGACGCAAACCATTTTGCGGCTTAGCCGCTGCAAGAACCAACCCGCACAACCGCCCTCAAAACGAAGCGATCCCTCCCATGGACGAACAGCGCCGTTTCATCCTCGCCATGGTCCTGTCGGGCCTGGTGTTCATGGCCTATTATTTCCTCGTCATGATTCCGACGCAGGAGGCCGCCCGCGCCGATGCGCAGCTGGAGCTCGAACGCGAACAGGCGCTCGCCGCCCAGACGCAGGTCGCGCCCGTCGTGCCGCCCACACGCGAAGAGCTGACACAGACCGGGCCAGCGACAGTCACGGGTGGCGGCGCGGCCGTGCGCATACCGATCGACGCGCCCGGCATTCGCGGCTCGCTGCTGACCACCGGCTCGCGCCTCGATGACGTCACGCTCAATGAATATGACAAGACGCTGGACCCAGAAGACGGTCAGGTCGAGCTGCTCTCCCCCGTGGGCTCGGAACGCGCCGCGCTCGTGGCCGATAACTGGGTTGTCGCAGGCTCCGGTCTGGGACTGGAAACCAATTGGTCCGTGGTCGGCGGCGATCGGCTGACGCCGTCCAGCCCCGTCGTGCTGCGCACAGAGGTCGCGGGCGTCACGGTCACGCGGACACTCTCTGTGGACGACAAATTCCTGATCACCACCTCGGACAGCCTGACCAATACGGGCAGCCAGCCGGTCGCGCTGGAGCGTATCGGCGTGTCGCGCCAGATCGGCCTGCCGGATGATCTGACGAATTTCTTCATCATCCAGGAAGGCCCGATCTCGGTGCTGGATGATAGCTATCACGACGAGAAATATAAGAAGACGACCAAGAAAAAATGGTCGGACACGGGAGAGGCGGGCTGGACCGGCCTGACCGACAAATACTGGCTGCAGGCCGCCATCGCGCCGCAAGGTGGCACGATCGAAGTCGATTTCGACCATCAATTGATCAACGGTGTCGATGCGTGGGATGCGCGCTATTCCACCGGCGCACTGACACTGACGCCCGGCGCGACCATCGAATCCGTCGGCTATATGTTCGCCGGCGCCAAGGAACGCGACACGCTGCAGGCCTATGAGGATGCGGGCATCACCGGCATGACCCGCGCCATCGACTGGGGCGCGATGGGTCTGCTGGTGCGCCCGATCATGTGGCTGCTGAGCTGGCTGGGCAATGTGCTCGGCAATTTCGGTCTCGCCATCATCGGTCTGACCGTCATCATCAAGTTGCTCATGTTCCCGCTGTTCAACAAGCAGTACAAGAGCCAGGCCAAGATGAAGAAGGTCATGCCGCAGGTCAAAAAACTGCAGGAGCGCTACAAGGACGACCGCCCCACCCTGCAACGCGAGATGATGGCGCTCTACAAGAAAGAGGGCGCGAACCCGGCGGCCGGCTGCCTGCCGATGATCCCGACGATCTTCGTCTTCTTCGCGCTCTACAAGGCCGTGTTCATCGATATCGACCTGAGGCAGGAACCGTTCATCGGTTACATCCAGGATCTATCCGTGCGCGAGCCGGTCAATATTTTGAACGGCTTTGGCCTGCTGCCATGGGACGCGCCGGTTGACGGTATCCTGTCGCTGATCGCGATCGGCCCGCTCGGCATTCTCTACGGCGTGTCGATGAGCCTGATGTATACGCTCACCCCGCCGACCGGTGATCCGACACAGGCCAAGATCTTCAAGCTGATGCCATGGTTGTTCATGTTCATCCTCGCGGGCTTCCCGGCCGGGCTGCTGCTCTACTGGGTGTCGAACAATGTGCTGTCCTTCCTGCAGCAATGGTTCATCACGCGCCGCAACGGCGTGGACACGCCGGTCGATGCCTTCCTGCGCAAGATCACGGGTCGTCCCGACCCGGTCGACGCGGCCGAGTAGCCGGACAAGTGAGCGAACCGCGCTACAGCGATGAGCAAATCGAGGACGGTCGCCTGCTATTCGCGCGGCCGATCACCTTCATGAAATCGGCCGTGTCGCTGGACACGCTCCCGCCCATGGGCCCGCCGGAAGTCTGCTTTGCGGGGCGGTCCAATGTCGGCAAGTCGACGCTGATCAACGCGCTGACGGGACAGCATGGTCTGGCGCGCGCCTCCAATACGCCCGGCCGCACGCAGGAGCTGAACTACTTCTCGGCCCAGGATCGGCTCTATCTCGTCGACCTGCCGGGCTATGGCTATGCCAAAGCGCCCAAATATAAGGTCAAGGCCTGGACCGCCCTGACCCGCCAATTCCTCTTCGGCCGCGCCACGCTGCGCCGGGTCTTCGTTCTGATCGACAGCCGCCACGGGCTGAAGGAGGTCGATCTGGAGCTCATGGGCATGCTCGACGAGACGGCCGTCACCTATCAGATCGTGCTGACCAAGACGGACAAGCTCAAAAAGGGACAGCTCGCGCGGATGGAAGAGAAGACACTGGCCGCGATCGCCAAGCGCCCGGCCGCGTTTCCCGTGCTGTCGCTGACCAGTTCGGAAAAGCGCCACGGGCTGGATGATCTGCGCGCTGAAATTGCCAGCTTGGCGCTGCCCGCCGCAGACGTATAGATAGCAGCGATGACGGTAACTCACGACAGACGCAAGAACTCGGGCGGTTGGAACGCGGCGCTGACGCTGTCGGCCGCACTGCCCTTCATTCAGCGCCATAGCGGGGCGACGGTCGTGGTGAAATTCGGCGGCCACGCCATGAGCACACCGGAACTGACCGCCGAGTTTGCCAAGGACATCGTGCTGCTTGCCCAGGTCGGCGTGCGGCCGGTGGTCGTGCATGGCGGCGGCCCGCAGATCGGCAGCATGCTGGAACGTCTGGGTATCGAGACGAAGTTCAAGGACGGACTTCGCGTCTCCGACATGGAAACGGTCGGTGTCGCGGAAATGGTGCTCTCCGGCGCCATCAACAAGGCGATCGTGTCGGCCATCAACCGCGCGGGCGGTCGGGCGGTCGGACTGTCCGGCCGCGATGCCAAGCTGATCACCGCCGCGCCCGCAGCCGAAGGGCTGGGCTTTACCGGCGTGCCCGTCGCGACCGATACGGGTGTGGTCACCACGCTGTCCGAGGCCGGCTTTATTCCCGTCATCTCGCCAATCAGCGCGGACCGCGACGGCCAGGGTTACAATATCAACGCCGATACAGCGGCCGGCACTCTGGCGGCGGCGCTCGGCGCGGCGCGGCTGCTGCTGATGACGGATGTCACGGGCGTGCTGTCCAAGGACAAGGCGCTATTGTCCGATCTCTCCATCCCTGATGTGCAGGGGTTGATCGAAGACGGCACGGCCCAAGGCGGCATGATACCGAAACTGCAGACCGCGATGGACGCGGTCTCGGGCGGCGTCGAAGCGGTCGTGATCATCGACGGTCGCCGCCCGCATGGCCTGCTGGTCGAGCTCTTCACCGACGACGGCGCGGGATCGCTCATTCATGCGTAGGGCGCTTGCAACTCTTGCTGCGCTGCTGGTCGCGTCACCCGCCCTTGCGCAGGACATGACGACCGACGCGCCCGCAGGCTCACCGACCGACACCGCGACACCCGCGCCATCCGAACCCGCCTCCACACTGATCGGTCCGACGACCGAATGGCAGCTCTGCAACGAAACCTCCTATGTGCTGCGGCTGTCATCGGCCTTTCTGCGCGGTGGCCGCATGGTCGCCAAGGGCTGGGACGAGGCGCTGCCCGGAACCTGCATCACCCAGATCACGCCGGTCGACAGCCCACGCTTCCTCTTTGCCGAGAGTGCAACCCTGCATCTGGGCGGCGTGCGCGAGTGGAAGGGCGAGACCAAGCTCTGCGTCGAAGACGAGGACTTCGAGTCGGACGCGACCGAGGACTGCCGCCTCGCCAATCGCACGACCCGTGGCTATTTCGCCGTGCGTCCGGGAGAGCCCGTCACCACGCTGGTCGAGCCCAATGACTATGGTCCGTTCAAGGCCGTCATCGCCGCGCAGCAACGCTTGCTGCGCGACGCGGGTTATGACGTCTCGCGCATCGACGGGCTGACGGGCCGCAAGACATCCGCCACCATCCGGTCCTTTCGCAAGGACGCAGGGCTTGAAGCGACGGTCGACGGCGAGCCATTGCTGCGCGCCATGATGGAGGCCGCGCGCACGCGGCGGGACACAGTCGGGCTGGAAATCTGCAATGAGGGCACGCGCGCCGTCTGGTCGGCCGTTGCCACACGAAACGACGGCCAATGGCGCTCGCGCGGCTGGTGGCGCGCGGAACCCGGCGCCTGCGCCCGCCCGCTCGACGTGCCTCTGACGGGAACCGAAGCCCATGTCTTCGCCGTGCAAAAGGGGGAGGACGGAGAGGCCGACCGCCGCCTGCGCACCGCCTCCGCCACGCCTGCGCAGTTCTGCATTGCGGAATCGCGGTTCGATGCGCGCGGCAATGAATTCTGCGCCGACAAGGGTTACGGGATCGGTTCCTTCCGCCCGGTCCCGACCGATGCACCGGGCGCGCGCATGCGTTTGACGGACTCGGACTTTGCCGAAGAGAATCCCCTTGGTCTTCGATAAAGCTGGGCCTGCGATGAGCAAAACGCTCGACCTGTCGCATATAGAGACCTGGGTCTTCGATCTCGACAACACACTCTACCGCGCCGACGTCTCCTTCTTCGCTGACATCGGCGAAAAGATGACCGCCTTCATTTCCCGCCACCTGGCCCTGCAACCGGACGAGGCGCGAATGCTCCAAGAGGAGTATTTTCACGACTACGGGGCAACGCTGTCCGGGCTGATGGATATTCACGGCATGGATCCGGCGCCTTTTCTCGACTATGTCCACGATGTCGATCTATCCGTGCTGACGCCCAATCCGGCGCTGAGGACAGCCATCGCCGCGCTGCCGGGCCGCCGGATCATCTTCACCAACGGCTCGCGCGGACACTACCGCAATGTCGCAAACCATCTGGGCCTACTCGATCTGTTCGAAGGCGGCTTTGCGATCGAGGACATGCATTACGAGCCCAAACCGAAACGCCGCGCCTATGAGCTGTTTGTCGAGGCCTATGACTTCGATCCGACCCGCGCGATCTTCTTTGAGGACACGCGCCGCAATCTGGAGGTGGCGAAGGCGATGGGAATGACGACTGTGTGGATTACGGCGGAGGACGAAGCGCCGGAGGGCTATGTGGACGCGGTGACGGGGGATTTGGCTGGGTGGTTGCAGGGCGCGCTGACAAGAGGGTGATGTGGAGTGGCTCGCCGGCCTCGCGCCACATTACCATTCGAAGACATCGTCCTTCTCCCTTCAGTGAGAGGGACGATGACCGTTGGAATTGTCGGGTGAGGGACATTGGAATTCGACCGCTTCGCGATCGTCCCACCTCATAAGGCGGGGTTCAAACTTCGTTTGACGGTCCTTCGGACGCTAACAGAAACACCACTACAGCCCCTACGGCTTCGCCTTCGGAGCGGGTGTTTCTGTTGTGGGAGAGGTCGGCTTTATTGGCTGATCCATACGATGCGGGCAATCCACACCACGTCTTTGCGGGGTATGACCCGATCATCATACTCAGGGTTCAAGCTCACCAGCTCCACCTGCGTTTCGCTCATGCGGTGCAGTTCCTTGGCCATGACTTCGCCTTCCACCGTCTTGACCACGACACGGTCGCCGCGGCGGACGGTCTCTCCGGGGTTGACGACAACGCGGTCTCCGGCGCGCATGACGGGGGCCATGCTGTCGCCGGCGATCTGCAGGCAATAGGCGCCGGGATCCTGCACGCCGGGCACGCGCACGTCGTCCCAGCCAGAGCCGACGGGAAAGCCGCTATCGTCGAAAAAGCCGCTGTCGCCGGCTTGGGCGTGACCGATCAGAGGAACGGACGGCCCGCGCGCGTGGGTGCCGTCGGCATGGCGGGCGAAATCCTCAAACGTCATCCCGACCTCGCCCAGCACTTTGGCGAGGGACTCGGTCGATGGCCAGCGCGCCTTGCCGGACGGGCTGTAGCGTTTGGACTTGTTGAAGGTGGTGGGGTCGAGCCCGGCGCGGCGCGCGAGGCCTGAAGGGGATGTTTCCAGACGGCCTGCCAGTCGGTCGAGCGCATTCCAGATATCCGAGTGATTGAGCATGAAAAACGGGCTAGGAGTTTAATCCTAGACCGTCAATGTCGTCTCGCGTGATTTCGCGGGATTAATTATAGGCGCTCTCGCCGTGCAGGCTGATGTCGAGGCCTTCGCTCTCCTGTTCCGGTGAGACGCGCAGACCGATGGTCAGCTTGATCGCCAGCAGGATCACGGCGGTAACGACGGCCGTGTAGGCGATTACGATCAGCGTGGAAAACAGCTGGTCGGAGAAGACACCGCCGCCCGTGCCGCCCAGCGCGGTGGTGGAGAGGAATGGCAGCAGCAGGATGCCGAGGATGCCGCCCACGCCGTGAACCGCGAAGACGTCGAGGCTGTCATCGACCTTGAGCTTCACGCGGATCAGGTGGACCGCGAAGTAGCAGACCACGCCCCCGATCAGTCCGATGCACAGCGCACCTGCGGGGCCGAGCACGCCGGCTGCCGGCGTGACGGTCGCAAGACCCGCAATCGTGCCGGTGGCCGCGCCGACCAGGGTGCTTTTCTTGTTCTGGATGCCTTCGAGCATGATCCAGGAGAGTGTGCCCATGGAGGCCGCGATGTGGGTCACCAGCAAGGCCATGCCCGCGCCGCCGTCAGCCGCGAGTTGGCTGCCGCCATTGAAACCGAACCAGCCGACCCAGAGCATGGAGGCGCCGATCATGACAATGCCGGGACGATGCGGGACGGACAGATCGGCCGGGAAATCCGCGCGCTTACCGAGCATGGCGACAAAGACGAGTGCCGCGATACCGGCCGTGGCGTGCACGACGAGACCGCCCGCGAAATCGACCGTGCCGAAGGTCGTGGCCAGATAGCCGCCGCCCCAGATCCAATGGGCGACCGGCGCATAGACGAAGAGCAGCCAAAGAGCCGTGAACACCATCACGGCCGTGAACTTCACCCGTTCAACGAAGGCGCCGACGATCAGCGCGGGCGTGATGACGGCAAAGGTCATCTGGAAGGCGAGGAAGACGTTTTCCGGGATCGTGCCGGACACACTGTCAGTGCCGACATTGGAGAACATCTTGCCCAAGCCGCCCCACCAAGCGCCGTCACCGCCGAAGGCGATGCTGTAGCCCGCAATCACCCAGACGACGGAGGCGAGCGCCGCGATGGCGAAGACCTTCATCAGGACCGAGAGATAGTTCTTGGCGCGCACTAGACCGCCGTAGAACAGCGCTAGGCCGGGCAGCGACATGAAGAGGACCAGCGCCGTGGCGGTCAGGATCCAGGCTGTGTCGCCAGAATTGATGACGGCGTCCTGCGCGAATGCCGGCGTGGCCGTCAGTGTTGTGCCGAGCGTGATAGCTGCGGCCTTGAGCTTATGTGTCATGGTGCGAATTCCCCTCGCAAATCTCGCGAAGGTTCCGCCCTCGCTTTGTGCGTGACTGGCTAGTGCGCGGCGCAAGGGCTGCGACTCGCTGGCACAGAGACTCTGGGGGTTGCAGGTCGATGCACAGGATTTCACATAAAAAAGCCCGCCGCTGCATAAATGCAGGGCGGGCAGTGTAATCGCGTCGCTCGGGGAGAGTTGCGCGAGGGGAAAGTCTGACAGCGCCCGCCCCGTCGGAGTGCGGCGGGCGCTGCGAGGATCAGGTGTTCACGAACTCCGGGTAGGCCAGCAGTCCGACTTCGGCTTGGTCCAGACCGGCCATTTCGTCTTCCGCCGATGGGCGCAGTCCGACCGTGTATTTCATGGCCAGCCAGATGATCGCCGAAACAACGCTCACGAAGATGGCGGTGGAGATCACTCCGACGATCTGCGCGACCAGAACGCCTTCGACGGAGATGGCGACAGCCAGCGTACCGAATATACCCGCGACCAGGTGCACCGGGATGGCGCCGACGACGTCGTCGATCTTCAGCTTGTCGAGCAGCGGCACGGTCAGGCAGGCGAGGATCGAACCGATCGCACCGATCAGAACCGACAGGCCGATGGACGGCGCCAGCGGTTCCGCTGTGATGGCGACCAAGCCGGCCAGCGCGCCGTTGATGGCCAGGGTCACGTCGATCTTACCGTAGCGGAGCTGGGTGTAGATGATGGCGGCGATGGCGCCGGCGGCGGCGGCCATATTGGTGTTGACGAAGATGCGCGAGACATCCGTCACGTCGCCGATGGAGCCGGAGGCGAGCTGCGAGCCGCCGTTAAACCCGAACCAACCGAGCCACAGGATGAACATGCCGAGCGTGGCGAGCGGGATGTTGCTCGCTGGCAGCGGGTTCACCTTGCCGTCGACATATTTGCCAAGGCGTGGCCCGATGATGATGGCACCGACCAGAGCGGCCCAGCCACCTGTGCTGTGCACCAGAGTGGAGCCCGCGAAGTCGGAGAAACCCATGTCGTCGAGGAAGCCACCGCCCCATTCCCACGAAGCCACGATCGGATAGATGAAGGCCGTCAGGATGGCGACGAAGATGAAGAACGGCCAGAACTTGATGCGGCCCGCCACCGTGCCGGACACGATGGACGCCGTCGTGGCGCAGAACACCATCTGGAAGAACCAGTCGGAGGCCACGGAGTATCCCGTGCCGAGCGCAGCACTTTGCGCGGCGGCTGTTGCGGCCGCGTCGACCTCACCCGCGGCGTCAAGCACAGTCAAGCCGACCGGCTCCAGCGCATAGCCGGGGTCCATGACGGAGGCAAAGTTGATGAAGTCCGACGCGCCCGCATAGAGCATGTCATAGCCAAACAGCCAGAAGGCCAAACCCGCCAGGCTGTAGAGCATGATGTTTTTCAGGCACTGCATGGAGACGTTCTTGGTCTGCACGAAACCCGCTTCGAGCATGGCGAAGCCTGCCGCCATCCACATGACGAGGAAGCCGCCGATCAGGAACAAGAGCGTGTTGAAGATATAGGCGGTGCTATTGGCCGCTTCGACGACCGCAATCGCCTCCGCGTCCTGCGCGAACGCGCTCGCGCCCAGCGCGGTTGTCAGCAGTATCCCTGCCGTGATGGTGCCCAATAGGCGCATGAGAATTCCCTCCAATTAAGTGGGCGAAGACATGCGTCTGGGAAAAGCTCGCCGGGAGTCGGCGGGGCAACCGTGCCTTGTATTGCAGCGCGCGGCGCAGGAATTGTGCGCTATGTCGGCGGATTCGCCCCGCTCTTGTGCGGTTCTCAGTCAGGGCCGGGTCCGTAGATCGCGGCGTTCACCGCGCGGAAACGCTCCTCGAACCCCGGCAGGTGGATCACCTCCACGCCGTTGTCGCGCAGGTAAGCGAGGCCCGATTGGCGCGTAAACGTCTCGTCTTCGGCGAGTGCGTAGACGACGCGCTTCACCCCCGCCGCGACCAGCCGCTCCGCACAGCCCGTCGGCTTGGACGCGCGGTGCAGGCAGGGCTCCAGCGTCACGACGACCGTCTGCGGGTTGGGTAGCTTGGACAGCAGCGCTTCTTCGGCGTGATCAGACGGACCGGTCTCGCGGGAGTAGCCTGTTGCCTGCTCGCTACGGTCTCTCGTCCAGCCGACGCAGCCCACCGCAAAGGCCGTCTCGCTAGGCGGACATTCCTCCGACATCGCAAACGCCGTCTCCATATCGAGCCTCAAATGCGTTAGCAGCGGGTCGATCCAATAGACCATCGTGTTGCCGAGCTGTTCGGTCCGCGTGACCTCGGCCAGATCGAGATAGCTCTGCGGATCGTCTATCAACCGGGCATGGCCGCGCTCGCCTAGTCTTCTCGGGCTGACCGCGAGACGCAGAGAGCGCGTGTGATCCGCCGCCTGTTGCAGCAGTTGCGCGCCGCCCTCGATCATTACGTCGCGCGCGCCCCGACTTTCCGCCACGCGGATGATGGCCTCGACGACAGAACCCTCGAACAGCTCCAGCGTGCCGGGTGTTTCGACTTCTGTCTGGCTGAGCACGATCTTCTCAGCATTGCCGTCGCGGAAGAAGGCGCGGTCAGCCGGGATATTGCCCGAGCGCGTCACGACCATCTTGATCGGATGGTCCGGTTTTCCGGCAGCGCGGCGGGCTTTGACGTTTTGCTCCCCGCGCGTGGCCAGCGACGGGTCGTCCCGGCGCAGCGTCTCCGCCCCCACCACGATCATGTCCATCTTTGCTCGAAGCGCCAGCACGGCGGCGAGGTCTTCGGGGGAAGACAGCACGGCACGCTCGCTCGACACATCGTCGAGATAGCCGTCCGCCGATACGGCGCAGGAAAGATGCAGGGTGACGCTCACGCAAACGTCATGACGCGGCAGCAATCGTGCTGCAAGCGGTGCGATGACTGCGCTATGGAAGGCGGATGAGCGGCTGGCTTTCCTATTGGCGCGATGTGCGCGCGCGTGTTGTCGTGGACCGCGGCTTTGCGCGCGCGCTCTGGATCGTGCCGTGGATCTGGGTGCGGGCGCGGTTGCGCAGGCGACCCCAGACTGCGACCATCCACTACGCCCCGCATCCGGCGGGGCCGTGGTACACACTGCCGCTGAGCCTCGCAGGCACGGGCGTGCGCACACAGCGACGAAACGCCAGTGTCACTGTTCTGTTCGACGACCGTACGGAAGCCGATGCGGTGGATCTGCCGGGTGCGATCAACGGCACAATTCACGACATCTCCAAAGAGCGTGTCGCCCGCGTCTTCGCGCAGAGCTTCGGCTACAGCCTGGCCGTCGACCCGCGCGCTCATACCGGCCCCATTGTGGAGAAGTCGGATCTCAACGGCGTCCATGACGGGCGCATCGTGCAGGGACCGTGTGAGCCGCGTGCAGGCGCGGCCTACCAACGCCTGATCGACACGACAGTGCGACCCGGCGTCACCGAAGAACTGCGCCTGACCTGTGTCGGCGGGACGACCGTGGTCGCCGTGCGCAAGGAGAAGGCCGCGCACGCGCGTTTTTCGGCGAACTATCTGAAGACGGAAGCGGTCGCGGTGGATGAGCATCTGAGTGAAGAAGAGCGCGCCTCCATTCGCGACTTCCTCAAAGCCATGGGTCTGGACTTCGGTAGCATCGACGCGCTGCGCGACCGCGACGGGCGGCTCTATATTGTCGACGTCAACAAGACCTGCATGCCCGTGCTGGCGCTCCCGTGGCGGGAGCTGGAAGCGGTGCTCACCGAGATCGGCGACGCAGCGGAAGCGTTTATTCTCGCCCGGATAAAGGCCAAGGCGTGAGCTGCAACACATGTCCGCCCAGCGTCTCCGTCGCGCGCGCATGACACGAAAGATAGAGTAGCTGCAGCCCCGGCTGGCCGTCGGTCCCTTCGGCCGCGACATAGTTCAGCACATCGAACATGGCCTCCCTGCGTCCGTCATCGGCATAGACCAGCGCATCGTCCAGGATCACCGGGCAGGGCTGCCCGCCCCGTGCCAGCAGCCGCGCAAACGCCAGCCGGGTCAGTACGGCGATCTGCTCTTGCGTGCCGCCGGACAGCCGTTCCAGCGGATCGTCCCCGCCGCTCCGGCGCAGCCCCGTCGGGCCCAAATGCTCGGACAGCTCCGCTTCCGCCCCCGTGATGACGCGCGACAGCAGCGGGGCCAGCTCCGCGCGCACGGGAGCCGTATAGCGGTCCTGCAGCGCGGATTGCGACGATCGCAACGTATCGCGCAACAGGCTCAGCGCATTCGCCCGCAGACGGTATTGCGCCACATCCTCGCGCAGGCGGACGGCCACCTCGGCCAGCCGTTCGGCCTCGGCCTCCGGGTCCTGATCGTCGAAGACCTGACGGCGGCGCGCGGATAGTTCGGTGCGCTCGATTTCCAGTCGGGACAGCGTGTCCTGACGATTGGACTGCGCGTCCAACAGGCGTTTCAACCGCGCCTCGATCAGGGCCGGGTCGGTCGGTGCCTGGGCTTGCGCCTCGTCCAGTGCGGCGCGGGACTGCTCACCCTGCTGACGCGCGAGCAAGGCGCGGGACGACAGAGCGGCGATGGCGGCCTCGCGCTCGGACGGAGTTGCGCTAAGGGGTGCATTGGCGAGCATGCGCTGCGCATTGGATGCTTCGACCTCCAGCCGCACACGGTCGCGGCCCAGCTGCTCGGCGCGTGCGCGTTCTGCGCGGCGCTCGCCTTCGACCCGGTTCAGTTCACGCGCCAGTGTCGCCGGGTCCGTGTCGGTATCGGCGGCAATATCCTCGAAGCCGTTCAGCTGCTCGGACAGGCGCTCCACTTCGGTCGCCAGCCGGTCGCGCGCATCCTCCACCGCGGCCACGCCGTCAGGGGCGATGAGTCCGATCTGGCGGTCGATCAGCGCAATGTCGGCGTCCAGTTCGGCCCGCTCGCGCATGGCCGCTTCGCCGGCTTCCGCGCTCTCGATATCCAGTTTTTCGAGCAAGGCGGCGGCGTCGTTTTCCAAACGTGCCATCGTGCTGCGCAACTGTTCCGCTTCGGGAGCGTCCATCCGGATGCGTCCGCCGGGCAGGGACAGTTCACTCGCCGCTGATACGCGCACGGGCCCGGAGGATATGGCCTTGCCGTCCAGCGTGGCTGTCGCGCCGGTGTCCAGCTCGAGGATCAACGTCACCTGCAGCCCCGCGAGATCGCGCGCCGTTGCTTCGCGCTCGCGCTCCAACCGTGAGAGGGCATCCAGATCGCCGCGAGTCACGGCAGCTAGGCCGTCGCGCGTGGCGACCAGGTCGGCGCGGCGTCCGGCTTCCGTCTGCAGCGCGTCGAGATTGGCCAGCGCGTCCTGCAGCGCCGCGTTGCGCTCGGCCAGGCGCTCGCCGATTGCCGATGCCCGGTCCGCGCGCTCCAACCGCTCGCGCGCTGTGGAGAGAGCGGAGAGTTCCTCGCCCAGAGCGGAAAGCCGCGTTTGCGCCTCGGCCTCCGTCCTGGCGAGGTCCTCCAATGCCGCGTCGATGTCAGCCCGCCGCGCCTGTGCCTGATCATAGCCCTGCACCGCGGCCATATGTGCGGCCAACTTGTCGTCCGCGCGTTCGCCCTCGGCCGCCCGCCGCGCCGCGTCTGCCCTGAGCGCATCCAGCCGCCCGCGGGCCTCGCGCGCCGTGCTCAGCTCCGCGCGCGTGCGCTCGATGGCGTCATGCGCGTCCGTTGGTGTGTCCGATTGCAGCGACGCGATACGCGCCTCCACCGCTTGCAGGTCGAGGCCCAACTGCCGCGTCTGGTCCGCGGCCGCTTGCGCGCGCTCCAATTGCGCTTCGGTCGCGGCGAGTCGGTCTTCGGCCAGCTGCAGCGGCCCGCCTGTTTTCACACGGCCCGTGCGCGTCAGTAGCTCGCCCAGCTCGGCCTCTGTGCGTTCCAGATAGGCCCGCGCCCGGTCGCCGCCGACGAGTGTCGACAGTTCCGACTCCAGCCGAGATGCGACCTGCCCGTCGTCCTGCGCCGCCTCCATGGAATTGCCTTGGCGCACCCACAGCAGGCCCGACGGCCCACGGCCCGACCCCGGCTCGAAGCCGAGCATTTCGGCCACGCGCTCTTCGGCCTCGCGCTTGGTGGCGACGATGGCCCCGGTGGAGAGATTGGTCAGCGCCGCCGTCTTGCCGGTGCGGAAGGTCTTGGAGAGTCGGTAGTGCGTGCCCGCGACGGTAAAATCGATCTCGCCCATGGGCGCGCCGTCCTCGCGTCCGAGCTGTTTGGCCGGTCCCTTCCAGCTCGTGTGCGGCAGGAACAGCACCGTCTCCAGCGCGGACAGCAGGCTGGATTTGCCGCGCTCATTATGTTCCGAGACGACGTTCAGGCCGGGGCGTAGACCAGAGACGGAGACACCTTCGGACCCGAACGGGCCGACATGGCGAAAGCGGAAGGCATCGAGCTTCATGAGGCCGGCTCAGCGGTGGCCGCAAAACCGAACAGCAGGCGCAGCGCCTCGCCCGCGAGTTGGCGCTCAGACTCCGACAGGCTCATATCCCCGCGCCGGGCACGCAGGTTTTCTGCCGCCCCACGCACGGAGCCCTGTGCGTCGAGCGCGTCCAGGTCTTCTGCGACGACTTTCAGATCGACCGACGAGGCGCCGCGGATTTCGACATGGGCGCAGCGGTCGGTGAGGTCAGCGAGGTAAGCCTCAAACGCGGCCCATTCAGCGACGGTCGTCTCGCCCGACAGATGGATCTCCGCCAGCGTATGCCGCGCGGCGCTGCCCTCGATTTGGCGCTCGACATCTGCGCCCGCGTCATGGCCGTTCACGCGCAGCGTCGCGCTGATCACGGGCCAGCGATATTGCGCCGTCGGAATATCGGTCACGCGCGGCTCGGAGCCAGACGCGTCTATCTCGACCAGCAGCACCTGCCCGCGATCGCCCGTCTTGAACCGATCCGGCTCCGGCGTGCCGGGATAGTGGGTGCGCGCATTTACGCCTGCGCGGGCGTGCCAGTCGCCCAGCGCGAGATAGTCGAGCCGGGCCGAGGCCGCGCGGTCGGGTGGGATGATCTCGGCTGTTTCGCCGGATGCCTGGCCATCGTTCTTGGTGCCGAAGGTCTTGATGGAGCCATGGGCGAGGCCAATGCGGATCGCACCAATCGGCGTCTGCGCGCTTTCCATCCAGCGGGTCAGGTCTTCGCCGTGATGGATTCGCGCCCAAGGGGCGGGAAGGAGCTGGACCCCGGGTTCGAGTTCGACGGGTTCCGCCACGCGCAGGGCGCGCACATTGTCCGGCGCGCGCGCCTCGACGCGGTCCCATAGCCCGTCCGGCCCGTCCGCGTCGTGATTTCCGGGCAGCAGCCACCAGGTCACGTCCGGGTGCTCGCCCATCACGTCGAGCGGTTGCCGGAGCACGGCATTGCTGGGCGTGGTCGTGTCCCAGACGTCGCCCGCGACCAGCACATGGGCGCAGTCGTGCTGGGCGGCTGCACGCGCGATGCGGGTGATGACTTCCGTGCGTTGGGCGGAAAGCTGTCCCGACAAGGCGTCGTCGAACCGCCCGAAGCGTCGCCCCAGCTGCCAGTCGGCCGTGTGGATGAAACGGAAAGCCACGCGCGCTCCTACCAAGCCGTCCGGTTCGGGGGAATGTCGAGGGTGCAGCTTTTGCACAGGCGCGGTTTGCTCCGCGATACTCTTTCAAATATTTCAATTAAAACTGTTTTGAGTTTGAACGCGACGTAACCAATGGGCGATTACAAAGCCTTGCGCGAACAGAGCTTTGGACAAAACCGGGGTTTTCTGGCATGGGCACACTCAGGCCAGTCGATATGACGCTGTCCCCACCCGGGGCGGGCACGCAAGACAGCGCCGGGAAGGTCATCATGGCCGTATTTAAACTTCATACCAACGACGCCTACCTCGTGGGCGATGTCGTCACCCTGCGCGATCGGATGCAGCTGATGACGGTCGAAGGTGTGCGCCCGGGACAGTTCGGCCTCGTTGTCGATTGCTGCTGGTTCGAGGGTCAGGACAGCTTGCGCTTTTCCAGTTTTCCGGCCGCCAGCGTCGATGTCTTTCCGCGTCCGTCGCCCGAACGCCCGATCACCTCGGGCGTCGAAGTGCGCCTGCGCTCGCGCGGGCCCGTGATGAGTGTCGGCCGCATGCGCGAACGCGACGGGGAAAGTCTTGCCGAGTGCATTTGGACCGGGCCCAGCGGCATCGACCGCCGCCGCCTGTTTCCGACCGCGGGGCTGGTCTACACGCTGATGGAGCGATTCCAGACCGAGGGCGGCGAAGAATACTAGTCGCGTGCGGGCCATGTGCTAATCAGCGTGCATGGCCGATACTTCCGAACACTACGACCTCCTCGTCATCGGCGGGGGCATCAATGGGACAGCCGTCGCGCGCGACGCCGCGGGGCGCGGGCTGTCAGTGCTGCTCTGCGAGCGCGACGATCTGGCGAGCCATACCTCGTCCGCCTCCACCAAGCTGATCCACGGCGGTCTGCGCTATCTGGAATATTACGAATTCCGGCTGGTACGCGAGAGCTTGAAGGAACGCGAAGTCCTGCTGCGCGCCGCGCCGCATATCATCTGGCCCATGCGCTTTGTGCTGCCGTTCGATCAGGGGATGCGACCCAAGTGGATGCTGCGCGCCGGGCTGTTTCTCTATGACCACATTGGCGGGCGCGAAGCGCTGCCGGGGACCGAGACGGTGGACCTGACGGAAGCGCCCCATGCGGGCGTGCTGGAGAGCCGGCTCAAGACGGGGTTCGAGTATTCCGATTGCTGGGTCGAGGACGCGCGGCTGGTCGTGCTCAACGCTGTCGATGCCAAGGCGCGCGGCGCGCAGGTCTGGACCCGCAGCGAGGTGACGACGCTGTCGGCGGGCGATGCGGGCTATGAGGCCACCGTGAAAACGAATGGTAAAAGCCGCACCGTCACCGCGACCGGCGTCGTCAACGCCGCCGGTCCCTGGGTAGACGAGGTGCTGGGCAAGGCCGTCAGGGACCGGAACGAAGCGGGCCTGCGTCTGGTCAAGGGCAGCCATATCGTGCTGCCCAAACTGTTCGAGGGCGACCACGCCTATATCTTCCAGAACGCCGACGACCGCGTCATCTTCGCCATTCCCTATGAGCGCGACTACACGCTGATCGGCACGACCGATGTGCCCTACCAGCCGAGCGACGGCCCCGTGAAATGCAGCCCGGAAGAGATCGAATATCTCTGCAGTGCGGCGAACGAGTATTTCGAACACGACATCGGACCCGATGATGTCGCCTGGACCTATAGCGGCGTGCGCCCGCTCTATGATGACAAGTCGGAGGACGCGTCCGCCGTCACCCGCGACTATGTCCTGCAGATCGACGAACCGGCGCCCGACCATCCGCTGCTGTCGGTCTATGGCGGCAAGATCACCACGTCTCGAAAGCTCGCCGAACATGTCATGGAAAAGCTGGGCGATACCTACCCGGAGATGGGCAAGGCCTGGACGCGCGACGCGGCCCTGCCGGGTGGCGACATGCCGGACGATGATTTCGAGGCTTTCTACCGCGCTCTGGCCGACGCACATGCCGACGTGCCCCCACCGCTACTGCTGCGTCTCGCCCGCGCCTATGGGACCGAGGTCGGTCATATTCTGCAAGGCGGCACCGGAGAGCAGTTCGGCGCCCACGGGCCTTGCGCGGCGGAGGCGATCTATCTGCGCGAACGCGAGTTCGTCACTCAGGCCGATGATGTCATGTGGCGGCGTACCAAGACCGGCCTGCACATGAGCGAGGCGGAGCGGGCAGCCTTCACCGACTGGTTCGCAACCGCGAGCGTTTGAGCCGGTTTTTCGGTTCGGCTGTGTAATAATTCACTTTAAACCCGACCTCGTCCTCCTCCACTGGTTATGTCATCCGTATCTCCGGGAGAGACCAAGGCGGACGAGGCAAAGGCGGGCTGACGAATGATCAAGAGACGAGTTTTCGGCGTACCTACAGCGCTCGCGGCGGTACTGCTTCTCTCCGCATGCGGAGAACCCGAAGTCGCCGCGCCGGAACGTGCGCTCTCGACCATCTCTCCCGACCGCGGAGAAATCCGCCGTGTCGTCGGCGCGACCGGAAAGATCGCCGCGCGGGACGAAGTCACCGTCGGTTCCGAAGTCTCCGGCCGGGTGCTCGAGGTTCTGGTCGACTTTAACGACATGGTGTCGGTCGACCAGGTCCTCGCCATCATCGACCCGACCACCTCGCAGAACCGGCTGAAACAGGTGCAGGGTCAGCTGGAGAATGCCCGCGCACAGATCGCCGTGCAGCAGGCCTCGATTGAACGCGCGCAGGTCAGCTTCGACAATGCAAAGCGCCAGATGACGCGCCAGCAGGGGCTGTTCGATCAGGACGCGATTTCCGAATCCCAACTCGAACAGGCGCAGCGCGACATGGGTCTCGCCAAGGCCGATATGGCGCTGGCCGAAGCCCGGCTCGTCGCCAGCCAGGCATCCGAGCGGCAGCTCCTGGCGCAGGTCTCCGAAGCCCGCGCCGATCTCGCGCGCACGACGATCCGCTCGCCCATCGACGGCGTCGTCATCGACCGCAAGATCGATCCCGGCCAGACGGTGCAGTCCAGCTTCAACGCGCCGGAGCTTTTCGCCATCGCCGCTGATCTGTCCGAAATCACGGTGGATGCTTCGGTCGTGGAGAGCGACGTCGCAGGGTTGGAGGCGGGCGATACGGCGCGCTTCACCGTCGATGCCTATCCCGACGATCCGGTGGAAGGCGTGGTCAGGCAGCTGCGCCTCAAGCCGACCGAGCAGAACAACATCGTGTCCTACACCGCCGTCATCGAGGCGGAGAACCCGAACGGTATGCTGATTCCGGGCATGACGGCGAACCTGCAGATCACGACGGAGACAAAGAACGGCGTGCTGCGCCTGCCCGTCGCGGCCGAGCGCTTCCGCCCGTCGCCGGCCGATATTGCGGAGTTTCAGACCGCCTCCGCAGACGACGCGCCGACTGACATGCTGCAACCCACCTATGACCGGCTGCGCGCAATCGGACTCGCAGACTCGCGTATCGATCAGTTCAAGTCCCGCGCCGAAGTCGCCACCCAGAAAGTGCGCGACGTCATAAACAATCCCGAAATGCCATGGATGCACGCGCGCATGCGGACCCAGCTCGCGGAGCTGATGGACAATCAGGTCAACAGCTTCCTGTCCGCGGATGAGCGTCAGGCCTATGCCGAGCTGGTCGCGAGCGAGCGCACCATCCGCCCGGTCGATCTCTGGGTGGAAAATGGTGGCAAGATGAGCCAGCGCACCGTGCGGCTGGGGCTATCGGACGGCAGCTTTATCGAAGTCGTCGACGGCCTCGCTGAGGGTGACCGCGTCGTAACCGGGATCGCGGCAGGCGGCGCGGGCCAGGGCGGCGGCCGTCCCGGTGGCAGACGTCCGGGTAGCGCGCGCCCATGATCCGCACGGCCGACCTTCGCAAGACCTACACTATGGGCGGACAGACGATCCACGCGCTGGACGGCGTGTCGCTGGATATTCCCGATGGCCAGTTTGTCGCCGTGATCGGCGCGTCGGGTTCCGGCAAGTCGACGCTGATGAACATGCTCGGCGGGCTCGACAGTCCGGATAGTGGGTCTGTCGAGATCAACGGGCAGAACATCGCCGGGCTGGGTCAGAAGACGCTCGCGCGCTTCCGGAATGAGACGCTCGGCTTCGTCTTCCAGAGCTTCCAGCTGATGCCGCGTCAGACGGCCGTCGCCAATGTCGCCCTGCCGCTCTCCTATCGCCGTCCCAAGCCCGCAGACGCCAACGAACGCGCCGCCGCTGTGCTGGGCGCGGTCGGGCTCGGCGACCGGCTGACCAATAAACCGACGCAGCTCTCCGGCGGGCAGCAACAGCGCGTCGCTATCGCGCGCGCGCTGGTGGGCGATCCAAAGCTGCTGCTGGCAGATGAACCGACGGGCGCGCTCGACAGTCAGACCTCGGACGACATCATGGAGCTCTTGGTCCGGCTGGGACGCGAGGGGCTGACCATCGTGCTCATCACACATGATCTAGAGGTCGCGGAATATGCGCAGCGCATCATCACTATGCGCGACGGGCAGATCCTCGAAGACCGGATGAACGAGAAAGCGGTCGCGGCATGACGCTGCTCCGTCTCGCCTTCAGCTCGCTGATGGAGCGAAAGCTGCGCTCGCTGCTGACCATGCTGGGCATCATCATCGGCGTGGCCTCCGTCTTCGCCATGCTCGCCATCGGTAACGGTGCGAAGAAGAGCATTCTGGAAAATTTCGACGAGCTCTCGACACGCACCGTCTCCCTGCGCCCGCTCTGGACGGGTCGCCGTTCCTCGCAGAGCCGCCCCTATCGCCGCTTCGACGAAGCGGACTTGAAGGAGCTCGCCGCCCTCCCGGATGTGGAGCTGGTCTCGGGCACGCTCGGCCGGGAAGAGACAGCCGTGGTCCCCGGCGCGGATTGGGCGACGTCCATCACGGGCGCGGATGAAAACCACCTCTACACCGAAGGCATGGAGATGGCGGGCGGGCGCAATCTCACGCCCGAAGATCTCGAGTTCGGGCGCACGGTCGCCGTTGTAGGTTCAGCCGCCGCGTCGCGCCTGTTCGGGCAGAGCTATCCGGTCGGGCAGACGATCTCCATCCGCAAGGTCCCGTTCGAGGTCGTCGGTCTTGTCGCCGAAAAAGAGGGAGAGATCAGCTGGGGCGGGGATGAGAACGACTTTATCCTGATTCCGCGCACCACGGCGCGCAACCGGCTGTTCGGCAATGACTGGCTGGTACGCAACCAGATCGACAATATCCGCGTTGTCGCGCGCGATCAGGGAGCGGTCGCCAATCTGCAGAACAATATTGACTATCTCCTGCGGCGTCGCCGCGGATTGTCGGCCGCCGACGCCCCCGACTTCGCGGCGCGCAACTTTGCCGCCATGCAGCAGAGCCGCGCCGAATCTGGCCGGATTTTCACCGTGCTGCTCGCCTCCATGGGCGTAATCTCGCTTGTCGTCGGCGGGGTTGGCGTAATGAATATCATGCTGGTCAGCGTCACCGAGCGCACGCGCGAGATCGGCTTGCGCATGAGCATTGGCGCGCGCCGCTCCGACATCTTGCGACAATTCCTGGTGGAAGCCGTCGTTCTCTGCGGGCTGGGCGGCGCCATCGGATTGGCGGTGGGCTATGGGGCCAGCCAGTTCGCGGAAAAAGCGTCCGTCCAGAACGGCGAAGCGCTGTTCAAGACCGTGACCGATGTGCCGACCGCGCTCATCGCTTTCGGCTCGGCCGTGCTGATCGGCGTCGTCTTCGGCTATCTGCCCGCGCGCCGTGCCTCGCGACTGAACCCCGTGGAAGCGCTCAGACATGAATAGAGGGGCCACGAATGATGCGCCATGAATAACGCTATCCCGCTCACCGCTAGCCTGCTCGCCTCCTGCCTGCTCGCCTCCTGCGCCACGCTTGCGGATCCGACCGACCCGACGCCGCTCGCTGCTGGGGTGGAGACGCAGCTGCCGAGCGAGCTGCCGTCCACCCTGCCGTTCACCGTCGATCCGGTGCGCTCGGATGCGTTCCAGTCGCTGTTCGAGGACGCGCGGCTGTCGGACTATCTCGATCGTGCCCTGGCAGCGAATACCGATCTGATCGGCGGGCGTGCGCGCTTGCGGGCTGCCGAAGCTCAGACCGCACAGGCGCGCGCGGCCCGGTCATTGACCCTGTCCGCCAGCGGGTCGGCCGGCGCGGCCACGCTGATCTCGGATTTCGACTTCAGCGACAGCGGCGGGGCGGGGCTGAGCTTCGGCTACGACCCGGATGTCTTCGGCCGGATCAGCGCGAACGTCCGCTCCGCCGAAGCACGCCAAGCGGTGCAGTCCGCCGAGCTCGCCCGGCTGCAGCGCGTCGTGCTCGCGCGGACGGCGCAGAGCTACATCGACGTGATCGCATCAGACCTGCAGCTCGCCCTCGCGCGGGAGAATTTCGAATTTCTCGGCGAAACGCTGCGGGTCAGCCGCGCACGGTTCGAGGGCGGGGCCATCGCGCGCGCCGACTTCGCCCTGTCCGAAGCCGAATATGAAAACGCCCGCGCGTCACTCGCCGCGCAGGAAGGCAGTGTCCGCGACGCGCGCCGGGCGCTCGCCTCTCTGATTGGTGATTTCGCGGATGAGGATCTGCGCGTTGCCAATGATCTGCCGAACGTGTCGGATTCAGGTCTGGGGTTGGCAGAGACGGCCAGCCGCGCCGTGATGTCCCGTTATGATGTGCAGGCCTCGCGCCTCGCGCTCGTGGCGTCTGTGGCCGATGTCGACGCCGCGAAAGCCGCCGCCCTGCCGAGCGTCAGCCTGAGCGGCGGCGCGTCGGGCGGGCTGGCGCTGTCCGATCTCTTCGACATCGACAGCTATATCGCCCGGCTCACCGCGAGCCTCGCCGAAACGCTGTTTGACGGCGGAGCGGAGGTCGCGCGCATCGACGGCGCGCAGGCCAATGTCGACGCGCAGCTCGCCAGCTATGAGGCGCGCGCGCGCGAGGCCTACCGCGAACTCGTCGCGGGTTTCGATCGCGCCCATGTATTTGAACAGCGCCTCGCCGCGTTGGACGTCGCCGCCCGCGCCGCCGAGACCGCGCTTGATCTGGAAAGCATTCGCTATGATCTGGGCGAGGCGATCCTGCTCGACGTGCTGACCGTGCAGCGGCGGGTGAACGCGATCCGCGCCGACCGCATACGGACCGAAGCGGGCTATCTACAGGCGGTCGCGGACGCGCATTTGGCCGCCGGGCCTGCTCGATGAACTAGTCCGCCTTGGAAGGCTTCACCGTGATCTCCCATACCGTGCGATCGGTCTGATGCAGGTCGATATCGACCCGCAGAAAGGCGCGAATAATGTCGATATTGGTGCGCGTGTGCAGGCTGATCTCGCTCGCGGTAAAGCGTGAGCTGTGCCCGGACAGGGCGGCGAGCGCGCAGGGCAGCAAAAGTTGATCCGCCAGATATTCCTCGGCGCAGGCCGTACCGCCGACATAGCGGCGCACGCGGTCGGCCACGCTGCGCGCGACAGATTCCGCCTTCACGCCGCGCTCGCCAAGGCCGGTAAAAAGCATGTCGATATTGGCAAAGCGCGCGGCCACGGTCAGCGCATTGCCGCCGCCCGCCGCGTCGACGTTGCGCAGGTCCTGTGAGGCCAAGGTCAGCCGTCGCTCCAGCATATCCAGCTCGCGCGTACCGACCGAGGGTTTGACATGGGCCAGCAGCACCTCGGCATGCAGGCCCTCGCTCTCGCCGCGGTCCACCAGCTCCAGCCCGCGCGTTTCGGTCCAGGGCTGCACATCCACGCGGATCGTCCCGCCGCCCGCCGGATAGAAGCCGTGCGCGATCAGCTCGGCGCTCGCGCTCAGCCCCATCGCATTGACTTGCGGCAGAAAGCTCTGGTGGAAGAAATCGAAACTCGGCGACCACTTCACATGCGTCCCGCCAGAGACGGTGAGGCTGGACGGAGCGTCCGCAAAAGCGAGGATCGGCAGCACGGTCTGCGCGACGAGAACGGTCGAGCCGGCCGTGCCGACCGCGACTTCGTAATCGCCGGGTTGGATCGGGCCGGGCTCGAACACCAGCGTCTGGGATCTCAGCGCGGCGCCGTCCGTCTTCGCGCCCGTGATCTGCGCGGCCGCGCGCACGCCGGTCAGGTGTTGGCGCATCAGGCCGGGTTTGGACCGCCCGCCGCGGATACCCTCCAGCGTTACGGCTTTGCCGGTAATAGACGATAGCGAAATGGCCGTGCGTAGAACCTGCCCGCCGCCTTCGCCCAGGGATGCATCAATGGTGATCATGAGGTTGTCCTATACTGAAACGGACCGCCAGCGAGGGCGGTCCGTCGATTTAATCGAGATGGGAGCCAACGACAGCGCTTGCGCGCTGGCTCCACTGAACCGCGAATTGATCCACCGGATCAATTCTTCGGTTCAGCCCTTCACGCACACCACCTGACGCAGCGTGTGCACGACTTCCACCAAGTCCTTCTGCGCCTCCATCACGGCGTCGATGGACTTGTAGGCGGACGGCGTCTCGTCGAGCACAGCGGCGTCGCGGCGGCACTCCACGTGACCAACGGCGATGAGGTGCTCCTCCATGGAGACCTCCTTGCGCGCCTGCGTCCGGCTCATCACCCGTCCGGCACCGTGGCTGCACGAGTGGAAGGACTGCTCATTGCCGAGCCCGCGTACGATGTAGGAGCGTGTCCCCATCGAGCCCGGAATGATGCCCATGTCACCCTTGCGCGCGCGCACGGCGCCTTTTCGCGTGACGTAGACATTTTCGCCGAAGTGATTCTCCCGTTCTACGTAGTTGTGGTGGCAGTTGACGGCTTCGACCTCGGCGTCGAACGGCTTGGCGATCACCGTGCGCGCGGCCCGGATGACGTTCTGCATCATCACGGCCCGATTGCGAAAGGCGAAGTCCTGACCCCACTCGACCGCTTCGACATAGTCGTCGAAATGATCCGTCCCTTCGGCGAAATAGGCGAGGTCACGGTCGGGCAGGTTGATAAACCACTTTTCCATGTCGCGCTTCGCCAGCTCGATGAAGTAGCGACCGATCCGGTTGCCCACCCCGCGCGAGCCGGAATGGAGCATGAACCAGACGCGGTCCTCCCCATCCAGGCAGACTTCCACAAAGTGGTTGCCCGTGCCCAGCGTACCGAGATGCTTCAGGTTGTTGGTCTTGCGAAGCACGGGATGCTTGTCGCAGAGCACGTCGAAGCGGTCCGAAATGCCGGCCCAGGCGGCCACCGACGTCTCGGGCGCTTCGCCCCAGGAGCCCTTGTCGCGGCCACGCCGGCTGGCCGAACGGCCATGCGGCACGGCGCGCTCGATGGCGGACCGAAGACCCTTCAGATCGTCGGGCAGGTCAACGGCCGTGAGGGTCGTGCGACATGCCATCATCCCGCAGCCGATATCCACGCCGACAGCGGCCGGGATGATCGCTTTCTTCGTCGGGATGACCGAGCCGATCGTCGCGCCGAGCCCGACATGGACGTCGGGCATGACGGCGATGTGCTTGTGAATGAACGGCATGGAGGCGGCGCGGAGCAACTGCTCGCGCGCGCGCTCGTCGACGGGCACGCCGCGCGCCCAGATCTTCACGGGCACGCCGTGATCGTTGTGCATGACGTCATAGCCCTCATTGGCGGCGTGCAGAGTGGTGTCGAATTCGTTTTCCATGGTTCTTGTCCTGTGTGCGTTTGGGCATCCGCTCGGGCGACAAGGGGTGGGGAGACAGCTGTGCTCTACCGGGCTGAGCTACGCCTCGTTCGGTTTCCCGTGACGAGAGCGGCGGGATTCGAACCCGCGTCACCAGTATTAAATGTAGTCTCCCGCAGCATTCGCCATGAGCGTTGACCAGTCCCGGCGACAAAATCTGAGGAGACGAAAACGGTGCTCTGACCTCTGAGCCATGGGCGTTGCCGCCAGCGGGATTCGAACCCGCGACCTCCGCTACGATGTAGTCTCCACGGCATTCGCCGGGATTGTCCTGATGCGATTGGCGACAAGGGTGACGTGACAGCGATCCCACCAGCTGGTGGGAAAGCGGGGAATTGAACCCCGAGCCAAAAAGGCTAACCAATGTAGTCACGCCGGCATTCGCCCTTCGCGCGCATTCCTTTCGTTCTGTGTTTTCCATGCGGCCCGCGCCGAATTGCGCGGGCCGCCGTTTATGGGGTCAGTGACGCACGATCGGCGTCGCTTCGATGATGTCCGCGAAGGAGCCGGTTGGACCCTTGGCGAATGCTGCGATGGCGTCGAACACTTTGTCCGACACGCCGCCGACATTCAGGATGTCCGCCCGGTTCATGGCTTGAACCGTGGCGCCCGGCTGGATGTCCCAGCAGATCAGCTTCGCGCCCTGATTGCGGGCGCGCAGCTTTTGCCACTGCGCCATCAGGTCCGTACCGCGCGCCCAACGCTGCGACTGGTCCGCATTGATCCAGGACTGGTTGTCCGAGATCATCACCACCAGATCGACCGGGCGACGCTGGGCCACCAGTTCCGCCACAGGCTTGCCGCAGGACGTTCCGCCACCGCAGGCGGCGGCCAGCACTTGCGCATTGTCCATCACCGACGCGTCCACTTCAAAATCGAGCGTCCGCACTTCGGTGTCGAACGGCAGCACACGCGCCGTCGGGTTCGGGCGGGCCAGCGCCGTTGCAAACAGAGCCGCCACATCGACACAGCGCACCGCCGTGGTCGAACCGCGGCGGAACCCCGTCACGGGCGAACCCATCGATCCGGACACGTCCGGGCAGATGGCGATGTTAAGGCCGTCCAGCGAGGGCACATTGGCGAGCGCGACATCCATCGCGATCTCCAAGGCGTTGACGATCTCCTGCGGCGCACCGCAATTCTTCGCCGCCGTCCACGACGTCATGACCTGATAGGGCATGACGCGCGAGCGGGCGATGGCGTCCGAGTCGATCAGGCGCTCCGCGATCATGGCGGTCGCGCCTTCCAGCTCGAACACGCCGTGACGCTTGAGCGTCGCGATGTTCATCCGCACAAAGTGCCACCCGCCCCGCTGGGCGAGCCGCAGCCAGTGCGTGGCCCCCAGCTCCAGCGCGGTGAGCATCTGGAACGGGACATCCGGCACGGGTTGCGAACGATCGGCCCTGAACGCTTCGAACGCACGGATCGCGTCGGGCAGCAAGCTTGCATCGTGATCCTTGCCGAGGATGTAGGCGAAGAAGGCGTCCCGCTCGGCCGTGTCCGGCTTGGGGTGAACCATCTTGATCACATCCGCCAGCGAAGGCGAGGTGCCGACCATGGCGCGGATGAGCTGCGCGTCGGACGCATTGACGAGCCAACGCTGGACGAGCCGCTTGGGCGCCGTGCCCAGGGACTTGCGTCCCACCACACCCGAGCGCAGCATCTGCACGAAATTGCGGAGCATCTTGCCGTTGTCGATCACGGAGGCAAATGTCGCGCCCATCACGGACGGAGCTTGCGCCTCGCCGTCACGCGCCACGCAAAGATGCGCGGCGAGCAAAGCAGGCATGTCCTTCATCCCGGCGGAGCGGGCATAGGCTGCCGTCTTCGCCACGAACTCGGGATCGCAAGCTTTCGCCAGACGCAGGGTCTCGTCCAGCTGCTCCCCGGCGGAGGCGTAGAGCGTGCCGTTAAAGCACCCCGTCACCGCCAGCTGCGCCAGCGCATCGCGCGGGGACAGTTGGTAGGCAGGGGCGCCCTCGCGGTTCACCGCATCCGTCGCGGGGAGCAGCTTTCCAAACGTTGATGCAAACACGGATTTGTTCGCCATGATGGTCTCTCATCTCTTCTCGAGTTGTGAGATCAAGATGACGGAGCTGGCGAGCGGTGGAAAAACTATTTGGCTGGAAATCGGTAGAGAACTGAAAAACAAAGATTGTTTATAGAAACCGCGGTCGGATCGGTCAATCTTGCCTCTGCTTCTCTCCACATGTCTATATACAATACGATTGATTTATCTCAAAGGATAAATATGAAACGCAACGTCGTCATTGGCTTCATCGGGACCAAGCTCGATAGCGGTACACGGCCCGACCGCTGGGAGCGCTGGCGGCCGACTATCGATGTATGCCGACAGCCGGACATGGCGGTGGACCGCTTCGAGCTGTTTCTTGACCCGCGCTACCACCGCATTGCGGATCAGCTCGTCGCGGACATCGCGCTGATCTCACCGCAGACCGAGGTTGTGCTCAACGCGCTCGCCATCGACGATCCGTGGGACCTGGAGGAGGTCTACGGCGCGCTGCTTGATTGGGCGGAGCTCTACCGCTTCGACACGGATGCGGAAGACTATCTGCTCCACATCACGACGGGCACACATGTGGCTCAGATCAGCCTGTTCCTGCTGGCCGAAGCGCGCTTCATGCCCGCGCGCATTCTGCAGCTTTCCCCGCCGCCGCAGCGAAAGAAGGCAGATATAGGCCAGCTCAGCGTGCTCGACCTCGACCTGTCGCGCTATGACCGCTTGGCCGATCGCATGTCGGATCTGCGGGTGGACGACACATCCTTCCTGAAGTCCGGCATCAAGACCGACAACGCCGCCTTCAACGCGATGATAGAGGAGATAGAGGAGGTCGCCATCCGCACGACCAACCCGGTCCTGCTTGCTGGTCCGACAGGTGCAGGCAAGTCGCGTCTGGCGCGCGCGATCTTTGACCTCAAACGCCGCCGCAATCAGATCCGCGGTGAGTATGTCGCCATCAACTGCGCCACACTTCGGGGCGAGGGTGCGATGAGCGCACTGTTCGGACACCGCCGCGGCGCCTTCCACGGCGCGACCAAGGACCGGGCGGGGCTATTGCGCGCGGCCGACAAGGGGCTGGTCTTCCTGGACGAGATCGAAGCGCTGGGGCTGGACGAACAGGCGATGATCTTGGGCGCGGTGGAAGACGGGGCGTTCTACCCGCTCGGCGCGGACGAGGAGGTCCGCTCCGACTTCCAGCTCATCGCGGGCACGACGGTGGACCTGACGGAAGCGGTGGCGGACGGCGCTTTCCGCGAAGACCTGCTCGCGCGCATCGACATGTGGCGCTACGACCTGCCGGGTCTGGCGGAGCGGCGCGAGGACATCGCGCCCAATCTCGACTTCGAACTGTCGCGCTTTGCCGACCGAGAGGGTCGCCGCGTGACGTTCAACAAGGAGGCGAGGGCGGCCTATCTCTCTTTCGCGACCTCGCCCGAAGCGGCCTGGTCAGCCAACTTCCGCGATCTCTCCGCCTCAGTCACACGCCTATGCACCTTCACCACGGGTGCGCGAATCGACCGCGTGACCGTGGAGCGGGAGATCGAGCGCCTGCGCCGCAATTGGCGTCTGGCGGCTAGCGATCCCGATGAGGCATTATTGGTGGAGACGCTGGGACGCGATGCGCTGCAGGCCGTCGACCCTTTCGACCGCCCGTCGCTCGCGGGCGCAATCCGAGTTTGCGCGGCCTCCCGCAGCCTGTCCGAGGCGGGACGCACGCTCTTCTCCGTCTCCCGCACACAGCGCAAATCCACAAACGACGCCGACCGCCTCAAGAAATATCTCGCCCGCCACGGCCTGCGCTGGGACGCGGATGCGGAACGTCACCTATCAAAAGCATGATGGCCTCGCCTCCGCTCTGGCAAGCCGGAGCGCAAACCCTAGGAGAGCGCCATGAATACTATCGGACATTATGTTGACGGCGCCCATGTGAAAGCATCGGGCGACCGCACGCACGACATCTACAATCCCAATACCGGAGAGGTCCGGCGCAAAGTGGCGCTCGGGACGTCCTCCGATCTGGATGCGGCCGTCGCGTCGGCGGTGAAGGCGCAGAAGATCTGGGCCAATACCAATCCGCAACGTCGCGCGCGCGTGCTGTTCGCTTACAAGGCACTGGTCGAGAAACACACGGACGCGCTCGCTCATCTACTGTCAGAAGAACACGGCAAGGTCGTGGCCGACTCGCGCGGCGACGTCATGCGCGGCATCGATGTGATCGAGTTCGCCTGCGGTGTCCCTCACGCACAGAAGGGCGAGCACACTTATGGCGCGGGCCCAGAAATCGACGTCTACTCCATGCGCAAGCCACTGGGCGTGGTTGCGGGTATCACGCCGTTCAACTTCCCCGCCATGATCCCGATGTGGATGTTCGGCATGGCCATCGCGACGGGCAATGCCTGCGTGCTCAAACCGTCCGAGAAAGACCCGAGCGTTCCGATGCGGCTGGCAGAACTCTTCGTTGAAGCGGGCGGTCCGGTGGGCTTGCTCAACGTCGTGAACGGCGACAAGGAAATGGTCGACGCGATCCTGGCCCATCCCGATATCAAGGCGGTCAGCTTCGTCGGCTCTTCCGACATCGCGCAATATGTCTATGCCGGTGCAACCGCGACCGGAAAGCGCGCGCAGTGCATGGGCGGGGCGAAAAACCACGGCATCATCATGCCCGACGCCAATATGGAGCAGGCGGCCAAGGATATTCTCGGCGCGGCCTATGGTTCGGCAGGCGAGCGCTGCATGGCGCTGCCGGTCGTCGTGCCGGTGGGTCAAGGTACGGCGGAGCGCTTTCTGGAGGCCTTCATGCCCAAGCTCGAAGCGCTGCGCGTTGGGACCTCGACCGACCCGGATGCGGATTACGGCCCCGTCGTGACCCGGGCCCATAAGGAGAGCATCGAGCGCCAGATCGCCAAAGCCGAAGCGGAAGGCGCGACGCTCGTCGTCGATGGCCGGGGCTTTTCGCTGCAAGGCCATGAGGACGGTTTCTTCGTCGGGCCGACGCTGATCGACGACGTCACGACAGATATGGAAACTTATCAGGACGAGATCTTCGGCCCCGTGCTGCAGATCGTCCGGGCCAAGAATTTCGAGGAAGCCTTGGCGCTACCGTCCCAGCATCAATATGGCAACGGCGTCTGCATCTTCACCGCCAATGGCCGCGTCGCGCGGGAATTCGCGGACCGCGTCGAAGTCGGCATGGTCGGCATCAATGTGCCAATCCCCGTGCCCGTCAGCTACCATTCCTTCGGCGGCTGGAAACGCTCCGCCTTTGGCGATGCGAACCAATACGGAATGGAGGGCTTGCGCTTCTACACCAAGGTGAAGACCGTCACGCAGCGCTGGCCGGAGGGCGAGACGGAAGACTCAGCCTTCATCATCCCGCATTTCGGCTAGAGCTATTCGGGCGGGGTCGACTCCCCGACGTCAAGCTGGCTGAAGCTCGCTCTCGCGAAGTCGCCATTCGGCTCGTCTATCACCCAATCGCCCGTGCCGGGACAGGCGGCATACCATGTGCCGCCACCGGATTTCGTGCTGCATTGATTGTAGACGCCCGCCTTGAAATAGAGCGAGTCGCCGCCGTAGCTATAGCGGTTGTCCAGCCTGTCCACCTCGCCATTGGCATCGACATTATTGGCGAGATTGATGGCGTAATCGACCGTGCCGTGACGCGCGGTGGAGAAGCTCAGATGCATCGTGTTCTCATGGACATTGACCGTATAGCTGAAGTCTTCGCCCAGCCGTATGCCGGCCGGACCGGGCTCCGATGGGTTGTCCCAGAGATTGCCAAAGACCGGATAGGCGATGTCCGTGCGGTCTGGATCACCCTTCGCCAGATTGCGCTCATAGGTCCAGAAGACCGAGCCATAGTCGTGGTGGGGGTGTTTCTTGAAGAAGATCTTCAACGGCTCATTGCCATGGCCGAAACCGGATTCTGTGCTCTTGTATTTCACGGCGTGGATCTGCCCGACAACCGCGGAGTAGGCGGCCTTGGCGTCGGGGTTGCCCGCTCGGCGCGCAACATGATCGACGCGGAGCGTCGCGTCCAGACGTCCGCCGACGCGCCCGAATTTGTCCGAGTCCACCCGCGCCCTGACCGCGAAATTATTGCCACCGTCATGTGTGCCAATCCGCGTGTTCGATCCGCGCAGCATGTGCCGCAGCTCGGACCGCGTGTTAAACGAATTCTTCGTCGTCACCGCCTTGTTCGGCGCGGTAAACACCATCCGTCCTTCCGCATCCAGATGGAAGAAGTCTGGATGGGCATAGCGGCGCAGCGCCTTGACCTTGACCTGATCCGCCTTGCCATTGCCGTCGTCATCCATCGGCAAGGTGATGTTCCAATGCGACAGATCGAACGCATCTGCCGGCACCGGATCGCCCGCCCGCGCCGGACGCGCCGTCAGGGCAATGATGAGACCCAGCGAAACGCTCGCCCATGCAC
>CALDUL010000095.1 GCA_937923575.1 uncultured Algimonas sp. | reverse complement strand
GACGCGCATAGCTGGCGCTCCAAAGCGCCCGTCATCCGCCGCGCGACGCCGCAATGGTTCATCAGCATGAGCAAGGGTGGCCTGCGCGACACGGCGCTGGAGCAGATCGAGCAGACGACCTTCTACCCGCCTCGCGCGCAGAACCGCCTGCGCACCATGGTCGCGGACCGTCCCGACTGGCTGGTGTCCCGCCAGCGCGCCTGGGGCGTGCCTATCACGCTGTTGGTAGACGCGGATGGCCGCATGCACACGGAGCGCGACGACGCAGCCGAGATCAATGCGCGCATCCTCGCGAAAGTCCGCGAGCACGGCGTGGACGGCTGGTTCGACACACCTGCGGAAGAGTTCATCACTGAACCCGGCTGGACCAAGGTCAACGATATCCTCGACGTCTGGTTCGATAGTGGCTGCACCCACGCCTTCTGCCTGAAGCAGCGCGACGACCTGCCCGACCGCGCGGACCTCTATCTCGAAGGCTCCGACCAGCATCGCGGCTGGTTCCAGTCGAGCCTGCTGGAGTCTTGCGCTGTCTATGGCGAGGCGCCCTACAAGGCGGTGATGACGGATGGTTTCGTGGTCGATGACAAGGGGCTGAAAATGTCCAAATCGCTCGGCAACACGATTAGCCCGCTCGACATCGCAAACAAATACGGCGTCGATATCCTGCGCCTCTGGGTGGCGAGTTCCGACGTCTATAACGACCTGAAAATCGGCGACGAGATCATCAAGACCAATGTCGATGCCTATCGCAAGCTGCGTAACACGCTGCGTTATCTGGTCGCTTCGCTGGACGGCTATGACGAGGCCGATGCGGTCGATTATGACGACATGCCCGCGCTGGAACGCTGGGTGCTGCACCGCCTGCATGAGCTGACCGGAGAGCACGACAAGCTGGTCCGCGGCCATGAGCACCGCAAGCTCTACTCCGAGCTGTTCAACTTCTGCACCAACGACCTGTCGAGCTTCTATTTCGATATCCGCAAGGATGCGCTCTATTGCGACCCGCTGGACAGCACCCGCCGCCGCGCCTGCCGCACCGTGCTGCACGCGGTTTACGTCCGCCTCGCCACTTGGCTCGCGCCGATCCTGTCCTTCACCATGGAGGAAGTCTGGCAGGTGCGGAATGAGAGCAGTGTGCATCTCGAGCTCTTCCGCGACGCGCCGGAGCGGTGGGAGAACGCCGCCCTCGCTCACCGCATGGAAACCGTTCGCACCTTCCGCGATCAGGTCAATGAGGCCATCGAGCCCCTGCGCCGGGACAAGGTCATCAAGTCCAGCCTCGAAGCCCGCGTCATCGCGCCCGCCGGGGACGTGGCCGATGCGCTGGAGGCGCTCGGCATTTCGCGGCAGGACACTTACGCCGACCCGGCGGACCCGAAGGATGTGCTCGCCGACTACCTCATCGTGTCCGAAGCCGACCTCGGCGGGAGCGATATCGTGATCGAAGACCTCAAGGACACCGCTGCCACGAAATGCGCTCGCAGCTGGAAGTACTTCCAGGGCGAGGGCGAGATTACGCCGCGCGATGCAGCGGCTGTGGCGGCGTTGGGGATGGAGATTTAAAGCGTTAGGTTGTCACTTGACGGACTACGTCAGAGGGGGGCTGCGAATGTTCCAATAGCACCCAGTCTAAAGCGGAGATATAGGATGGCCGACTCTTATTTTGATGATGATTCCTTTGAGTCCATCTTCTTTGAGATGTTTGCATCTCTGGAGTACGAAGAAACGACGGCATCGGACGCTCACCTCTCATCCTCTGACTTTGACGACTTTGATGGCTTCAAGGATGATGTTAACCCGATTTCTGAGGTCAGGAATTCCCTCGACGAGACGTTTGTTGATCACAGCACCGGGACATATGTTTTCGATGGAGAGCATATGGATAGCGAACGGGATTGGCTGCTCGCTGTTTTTGACTACATGCGTCAAGATGGCCTTGATGAAACTGGTGTTGATGGGCACATAACCGCTCGCTCGGGCTTCGATTGGGTGAGGATGCTACCAGATGGCGCAATTGCTGGGCTTATCGGATTTCTGGGCGGGGAAGAGTTTCTTTTCGAGTGTGGATATTATAACCGTGGGGACACACCTGGAGATCAAGACGGAGAACAATTCCGACAATTTATGTGACGAACGGTGACCGGAGCGCTGAAGGTTACCCTTGCCTCAATTGCGATTTTCTTCATCGTTGCGATCGTCGGCTCACTCATCGCTCTTATTGCGGTAGCCGTCTGGGGATTGTTACTGGACCGTCCATCGGACGCCACTGTTGGGTTTGCACGGCTGAACGCTGCAGGCGGCGCTTTGGAAGAGCTACTTCGGGCAGGTCTTTATGTCACCGTGCTCAAGTCTACTGCAACCCGGACCCTGTTTATTGGAATGCTCGCCCTGATATGGAGCCTCGTGGAGTCGGCTGGGCTTCCGATGAATTACGGAAATGGAATCTCGATAAATTTCACCAAAGCAAGTGTCAGCTTTTTCCCGGTGAAATTATGCATGCACTTTCTTTTGCTGTTCTGCTCGTTCAATTTCTTTGCAAAGGGGCGTTGGTTCCTCTTGCTGATAGTTTGCATAGTGCATGGCGCGTACAACTACTTCGTTTCGGCGTTTGGGGCGTCTTTCATCGTTCTCGGGTCGACGTTTTTAGCATTGAGCATTCTGGCTTTCTTGGCACGACCTAAGGAATACATGGCTCCAAAAGATAGTCTTGGGGCTGGTGCAACAGCCAAACGATGAAACTCTCCAAGCTTTCTTTGAACTGTCCAGAAATTTCGGCGGCTTGTCGCCAATGTTTTCCGCAAAACTTAGAAAAATCTGCCAATCCCTAAAGCGGGTCCGGCCTGTAATCCTGCGCGCCGCGTAGGCTCGGGACCGTTTCGGGCAATGGTTTGGGCGCGGGTGTCACGCAGCCGATCACCCAGACGTCATAGACCCGGTGGTCCAACGCGCTGATGGCGGGGCGGCTTTCGAACATCCAGCCGGAGAAGATGCGTTCCGGCTCCTCTTCCGCCACATCCGCGCCCAGCCGCTTGTCGTCGATCTGCAGGAAGGCATAGACTTCGGGCAGTTCAGTCGGCGGGGTCTTTTCGCAATGGCGGGCATGGATCGACAGGCTGCCGAATTTCAGCGTCTCGCCGATCGGGACCGTGTGATCGAAGGTGCGCGCCGTGACCTTGTCGAGTGCGCGCAGCACCACGGCAGAGCCCTTGAGATTAGGCTCCGATTGCGTGGCGGCAGAGGCCGGAAGGACCGTGCCAAACGCCAGCGCGCCAAATATCGTGGCTCGTCTGATCACGGCGCTAGTCACCCGGCGTCCAGGCTTCGTAGTCCGCGGCCACGTCCTGCCGCTTGGCGCCGCGGTCGAGCGAACCCTTGGGTTTGTAAGCCATGGGCGTGCCGGTCATGTTCGGGCGATGCGGCAGCTGCCAGTCGTGGCGCTTGATCCCGATCTCATGCGGCAGCGCGTCGTGAATGTGGTGCAGCCAGCCATGCCATTCGGCGGGCACGGAGCTGGGGTCGGCATAGCCCTTGTAGATGACCCAGCGGCGATGACGGCCTTCGAATTCCGGCGAGGGTTTCACCGCCTGGTGGTAGGTGTTGCCGAACTGGTCTTCGCCGACCTTGGTAAAGCGGCGCAGGCCGAACAGCGTGCCCAGCGTCGCGCCGTTCCACCAGGTAAACAGGTTTGATAGGACTGACATGTGTCGCCTTCTGCTGGACCCGACAATCCGGGCGTTCATTCTGTTGCGCCTATGCCGCGACTGCGCGCCCTCGTAAAGGCGGCGGTGTGTCATGGCGCGGTCAATCCCATGTCAGCATTGCGGCTGTTGCCGAATTAACACAGCGGAAAGCCTAACTGCCAAAACCACAGAGTCTTACGGCTCTGTAAGTTCCAATCCGCGTGCCCGGCCCGGTATGTCGAGGGCGTGGTGAATACTCCCAAATCCACGATGCATGACTGTGTATTGACGCTCGCACTGTCCGCTATCGCATTGGCTCTCCCAGCCACCGCGAGCGGACAGTTGCGAGTGGACACCACCCATTACGCGTCCTCCGGCTCCTGCGCGAATTGCGACCTCTCAGATCGCCGGATGAACGGCATGACGCTGAAGAACGCGAATTTCGCGGGCAGCGTGTTCAACAATTCCAATCTGTCGGGCGGCAAGCTGCATGGCTCTGACCTGTCCGGCGCGCATTTCCGCAAGGCAATGCTCTACGGCGTGACAGGCGAGAAAGTCACCATGCGCGGCGCGATCTTTCGCGACGCGACACTGACCGAAGCCAATCTGTCGCGCTCCGACATGCACCGCGCAGACTTTCGCCGCGCCGAGCTCGCGCGCGGTGTCTTCGCGGAGACCGATTTCCGCAGCGCAGACCTGACCGGTGCAACGGCGCGTGCGGCCGATTTCTCCGGCGCGCAATTCAATGATTCCGTACTCGACGGCGTCGACTTCGAAGACGCCGTGCTGGACCGTGCGCAGATGCGCGGCGCGCGCTTCGGCATGGCGCAGATGCGCGGCACATCGATCGCCGGCGCCGATCTGTCCGGCGCCGATCTGTCCTTCGCCATGGGTCTTGAACAACGCCAGCTCGATAGCGCCTGCGGCAATAGCGAAACCCGCCTGCCAGTCGGCCTGTCCCTGCCGTGGTGCGAGGGCGAAGAAGACACAGCCGCGCCGATCGCCGCCATCGCGCAGCTCGACGCCGCCATCGCTGATATCGACGCCGCCCTGCTTGGCCTGCCGGACGGCTCCGCTCGCTCACGCATTATCCGCGCGCGGGATGAGCTCGCGCGAAGCCGAAGCGCACTGGCGAAGTAGAGCGGCCGGAAAAGTCCGGCCTCGCTTTCAGATTTAATCCTTCGGCGGTTCCACCACGCGGATGTGCAGCTCCTTGAGCTGTTCTTTCGACACTTCGGCGGGCGCGTTCATCATCAGGTCTTGAGCCTGGCCGTTCATCGGGAAGAGGATGACGTCGCGGATGGTTTCCGTCCCGGCCAGAAGCATGACGATGCGGTCCACGCCCGGTGCGATGCCGCCGTGGGGCGGTGCGCCGAATTTGAAGGCGTTGATCATGCCGGCGAATTCGGTGTCCACGACGGACTTGTCATAGCCCGCGAGCTCGAACGCCTTGTACATGATCTCCGGCTTGTGGTTCCGGATCGCGCCCGAGCTCAGCTCCACGCCGTTGCAGACGATATCATATTGATAGGCCAGCAGTTCGAGCTGCTTCTCTGCCGTGTCGGCCGCTTCCAGCGCCGCCATTCCGCCCTGCGGCATTGAGAATGGGTTGTGGGAGAATTCGACCTTCTTGGCGTCCTCGTCCCACTCATACATGGGGAAGTCGACGATCCAGCAGAATTTGAACACGCCGTCTTCGATCAGGCCCAGGTCTGCCGCGATCTTGTTACGCGCGTGACCCGCGAGCTTGGCTGCGTCGAGAGGCTTGCCAGCGGAGAAGAACACGCCGTCTCCCGCCTCCAGACCCATATGGTCGAGCAGAGCAGCGAGGTGATCCGGGTCGAAATTCTTCAGCGCCGGGTCCTGGCTGACGACCTTGCCGTCTTCTTCCTTGAGGCGGGCATAGCCGAGGCCGGGTGCCTGCATTTCCTTCTTCGCCCATTTGTCGAGGCTATCGAAGAACTTGCGCGACTGGGTTTCGGTCGCTTTCGGGGCCGGGATAGCGATGACCTTGCCGCCGCCCTTGGTGATCTTGGCGAAGATCCCGAAGCCGGTCTTGCTCTCATCCGTAAAGAACTCCGACACGTCGGACAGCTCGAACGGGATGCGCAGGTCGGGTTTGTCGGAGCCGTATTTCTCCATCGATTCCTTGTAGGGAATGCGCGGGAACGGCGTTTCCACTTTGCGGCCGTCCGCGAACTCCTCGAACACGCCGGCCATGACGGGTTCGATGGCGGAAAAAACGTCTTCCTGCGTCACGAAGCTCATCTCGATGTCGAGCTGGTAGAACTCGCCGGGCGAGCGGTCGGCGCGGGCGTCTTCGTCGCGGAAGCAGGGTGCGATCTGGAAATAGCGGTCGAACCCCGCGACCATGAGCAGTTGTTTGAACTGCTGCGGGGCCTGGGGGAGCGCGTAGAATTTACCGGGATTCAACCGCGAGGGCACGAGGAAGTCGCGCGCGCCTTCGGGCGAGCTCGCCGTGAGGATCGGAGTCTGGAATTCGGTAAAACCCTGATCGATCATGCGCGAACGAAGGCTGTTGATGACCTGCCCGCGCAGGATGATGTTTTTGTGCAGCGTCTCGCGGCGCAGATCCAGATAGCGGTGGGTCAGGCGGATATCTTCGGGGTAGTCCGGCTCGCCGAAGACAGGCAGCGGCAGCGGATCGGCGGCACTCTCGACATGGAAGTCGGACACGCGCAGCTCGATCTCACCGGTCGCAATCTCCGGGTTCACAGCGTCTGCGTCACGGGCCAGCACTTCGCCGGTGACCGTAATGACGCTCTCAGCCGACACACGCTTGGCCGTCTCGTAGAAATCGACATTCGGATAGATGACGACCTGCGTCAGGCCGTAGTGATCGCGCAGATCGATGAAGAGCGCATTGGCGTGTTCGCGCTTACGGTGGACCCAGCCGGACAGCCGGGCCTGATTGCCCACGTCACTGCTGCGCAAGTCGTTGCAGGTATGAGTACGGAATTCGTGCATGTCGGCCATGGTTTGAGGGTGTCCTGATAAGTCGCGCGCCGCTTAGCGGGGGGCGTTGGGACGGGCAAGGCTTGAAGGCGGGTGGGCTGCGATGGGTTCGGGTTTTCGATAATGTCGATCCCGCATCGACGCGGGATCGAAGTCTCTACGCCGTCGCCGTGATCCAGCCGCCGCCGAGCGTTCGCTGCGCGTCGTCGCGGGCTTCGTAGAACACGCAAGCCTGCCCCGGCGAAATGCCGGCTTCGGCCGTCGCCAACTCTACCCAGATTTTGCCATCCCGCACATGCAGCGTGGCGGGCTCCGGTGGGCGGGTGGAGCGAACTTTGACATGAATATCGGAGCCGTCTGCGTCCGCGAGCGTGCCCGGCCCGATCCAGTTGACCTCGCCCAGCTCTATCGTCGAGCGCAGCAGCGCCTCGCGCGGGCCGACGACGACCTGCCCCGCATCCGCGTCCAGCCGGATGACGTAGAGCGGGTCCGTGCCCGTATCCTGCCCCAGCCCCAGCCCGCGGCGCTGTCCGACGGTATAATACATGACGCCCCGGTGGCGGCCGAGCACGCGGCCCGACTGGTCCACAATGTCACCGGGCTTGGCGGCATGGGGGCGAACCTTTTCGATCACGTCGGTATAGCGGCCTTCGGGCACGAAGCAGATATCCTGGCTGTCGGGCTTGGACGCCACGTTCAGACCCATCTCTTCTGCGAGCCTGCGCGTTTCCGTCTTGTCCATGTGACCCAGCGGGAAGCGCAGGAAGTCGAGCTGCTCACGCGTGGTGGCGAACAGGAAATAGCTCTGGTCCTTGCCGCCGTCGAAAGCGCGGTGCAGCTCCGGCCCGTCCGGTCCCTCGATGCGCTGGATATAGTGCCCGGTTGCCATGCAGTCCGCGCCGAGATCCCTTGCCACCGCCAGCAGGTCGCGGAACTTTACAGTCTGGTTGCAGCGCACGCAGGGTATCGGTGTCGCACCCTTGAGATAGGTGTCGGCAAAATCCTCGATCACTGCGTCGCGGAACTTGCTCTCGTAATCGAGCACATAGTGCGGGAAGCCGATCATCTCCGACACGCGGCGCGCATCATAGATATCCTGGCCCGCGCAGCAGGACTTGGCCGACTTCACGGCTGCCCCGTGATCATAGAGCTGCAGCGTCACGCCGATGACCTCATAGCCCTCACGCGCGAGCAATGCGGCGCAGACAGAGCTGTCCACGCCCCCGCTCATCGCCACGACGACCCGCGTCTGCGCCGGAGTCTTGGCAAATCCGAGGCTATTGAGCTCCGTAGATTTGCTCGGGGTTATCATCGCGCTCTCGCTCATGGCGGGCATATAGTGAACGCATCGGCCCCTGTCATCGCCCGCACACTGCTGCAAAGCCCATGATTCCTGCAGCAATTTCAGCCCGCTATCGAAACGGTCCACAGATCGGGCGTCGGCGTTAAGGTTACCTAACATGCATTAAGAAAGGTAAACGACTGTTTTTGCTATCCTTTTTTTAAGGCGCTTAAGCCCCCTTTAAGACCCCCAGCCTAGACAGCTCTCAACGAAGACAGCTGCACTCCACGGTGGGACGGGCGATGCAGCGCGAAAGGGCAAGGGTAGCAATGTCTGAAAGAGTAAGAAAACGCGAACATGTGGTCATCGGACCGGAGGGAACGCCGCTCACGCTGGCCGATCTGCCCAAGCCGACAACCGTGCGTTGGGTCATCCGCCGCAAGGCCGAAGTCGTCGCTGCCGTGCGCGGTGGTCTGCTGACGTTGGAGAGCGCCTGCGAACGCTATGGTCTGAGTTCAGAGGAATTCATGTCCTGGCAGCGCTCGATCGAAAGCCATGGCATTTCCGGACTGCGCACAACGCGTATCCAACAGTACCGCTAGAGCAGTATCGCGCGCGTCAGCGCGTCGAGTAGAATGCGACCTTTCGGGGTCGCCTTTACTGTTTCTGGCCCGCGCTCCAGCAGGCCGTCCTCGAACAGATAGCCGGGGATGCTCCGGGCTTCGCCCGCGATTACCGACAGGCGCTCGGGCGAAATGCCCTCCACGGTGCGCAGCCCCATCATGACATATTCCGATGCTGCATCCGCGGGCGAAAGAGCGTCGGTCTGCATCGCCGTACCGTCCTGCGCGACAACGTCTATATAGTGTGTCGGTCGAAGCGGCGTTTCGGTCGCCAGCCTCACCCCATCACGCCAGAGCCGCCCATGCGCGCCAGGCCCGACGCCGACATAATCGCGCCCGCGCCAATAGGCGAGATTATGCTGCGAACGATGACCGGCTCGCGCGAAATTGCTGACCTCGTAGTGTTCGAATCCTGCCGCGCACAGCCGCGCATCTATGGTCTCGAAATCGGACGCGCTCCGCTCCTCCCCCGCAGCGAGGTCCGCCCCGCGCGCTTCGGCGCGGGCAAAAGCCGTGCCCGGCTCTATGGTCAGCTGATAGGTCGAGATATGCTGCACGCCCAAGTCCAGGATCATGTCAAGATCACGGGAGAGCCGGCCCTCCCCTTCTCCCGCCACGCCGAAGATCAGATCGACTGAAACGCTCGGAATCGCGGCAACCGCTTGGGCGATGGCGCCATGCGCTTGCGCGCCGTCATGGTCTCGCCCGAGCTGGGAGAGAACCGCGTCGTCGAAACTTTGCACGCCGATGGAGAGCCGGTTGATGCCCGCGCCGCGCCAGTCGTCCAGTCGAGACGCGGTGATATCGTTTGGATTGGCCTCCAACGCGATCTCCGCAGCGGCGGGCACGCCCCATAGCGCACGAATTTCGCCCAGCAGCCTATCCAGCTGGGACCGGGTCAGCAGGCTTGGCGTACCGCCGCCAAAGTGCACGGAGCCGATCGTCCGTTCCCCCGTCAGCGCGCGCCAGCTGCGCAAGTCGGCGACCATGGCCTCCACCAGCGCTGCCGCCTCCCCCGCCCGCTTGTTCAGATGGACGTTGAAATCGCAATAGGGGCAAATGCGCGCGCAATAGGGCCAGTGCAGATAGACCGCGAGCGGTCCCGCTCCGCCTGTGTCAGGCGCCATCGGGGAACTGGTCAGTGAGGAATTTCGCAAACGCATCGGCGCGGTGGCTGACGGCGTGTTTGGCGTCAGGGTCGATTTCGGCAAAGGTCCGCTCATCGCCGACGCGCACGAAGATCGGGTCATAGCCAAAGCCGCGGTCGCCGCGCGGTGGCCAGACGATATGGCCGTGGACATCGCCCTCATAGACCGTGGACGTCCCGTCCGGCCAGGCGAGGCAGAGCGCGCAGACGAAGCGCGCGCCGCGGTCATCCGCATCGCCCAACTCCGTGTGAACGCGCTGCATGGCGCGCATGAAGTCGCGATTGCCGTGCTCGTCCTCCGCCCAATTGGCCGCATAGATACCGGGCTGCCCGCCGAGCGAGAAAATCTCGATCCCGCTGTCGTCAGAGAGCGCGGGCATATTCGCCGCCTTCGCCGCCGGGAGCGCTTTTAGCCGCGCATTGCCCGCAAATGTGTGCTCGGTTTCGTCGGGGACAGGCAGCGATAGCTCGGCCGCGCTGACGGTGGTGAGGCCGTACGGTTCCAGCAGAGCGCGAATCTCTCGGACCTTTCCTTCATTGTGGGAGGCAACCACGATCGACATGCCCGATTTGAGTGTGTGTTCGGCGTTCATGGGCGCGGGTTAGGCGCAGGACCGCGCGCACGCAACTGCGACACGATCCGACAGGCGCGAACCCATAACGGCGCTTGCGCTCTGCGTCTTATTGTTTACCAATATGGCGATGGATGTCGCCACACCTTCCAAGCCAAAGGTCGCCTCGCGCGGTTTGATGCTGTTCCTGCGCGTCGTGCAGGCCTTCATCGCCTTGGGCGCTTTTGCCTCGCTGCTGATCGGTTTCACCTTCCTGTTCGACAATCCGGTGCGCGCGCAGGTATTGGCCGATACGGACGGTGAGTGGATGGCGAGACGCCTCTTCCTGCTGGGCCTGATCGGCGCGGTCGTCGCGGCGGCCTGGTTCTACATCGTCACCATGATCATCCGGTTGGTCCGCACGGTGCAGCACGGCGATCCCTTCGTCGAAGCCAACATCACGCGCCTGCGCACCATGTGGATCGTACTGGCCCTGACCGAAGTCTTCCGCATCATCGCCCACGCCGCCGCCGGTATCTCGGTATCGTCCAACACCGTCAGCCAGGCGGAGACGGGCTTCGACATCCAGCTCTCCACCATCTTCCTCGTCGTGATTATAGCCGCCCTGTCAGAGGCCTTCCGCCTCGGCGTCGAGATGCGCCGCGATGCCGAGCTCACCATCTAGAATGAGCATCCGCGTCAATCTCGACCGCGTCCTCGTCGACCGCAAGATGAGCCTGACCGAGCTCGCCGAGCGCGTCGGGATCACGCTGGCCAATCTGTCAATTTTGAAGACGGGAAAGGCGCGTGCCGTGCGGTTCTCGACGCTGGACGCGCTCTGCCGTGAATTGGAGTGCCAGCCGGCGGATATACTCGAATACGAGGCCTCGCCAGAGGACTGAGCACGTCCACATCCCAAGCAGGAAACCCGCCTTATGGGGCGGGACGAGCTCGCAAGCAATCGCCCTCAAGCTCTGTCTTACGGCAGCCTTACTGTTCCAGCGCCGCACGCTGCAGCGCACAGATCTCCGCGATCCCTTTCTTTGCCAGCCGCATCAGCTCGTCCATCTGCGCGCCCGTGAACGGCTCCTCTTCCGCGGTCGCCTGCACCTCGATGATTCCGCCCGCATCGGTCAGCACGAAGTTCGCGTCCGCCTGCGCATCGCGGTCTTCGGTATATTCGAGGTCCAGCCGGCAGGTGCCATCAACAATGCCGCAGCTGACAGCCGCCATCGGCGCGGTGACCGGGTTCCTCGCGATCAGCCCCTGCTTCACCAGCCCCTCACACGCCATGGATAGCGCGACCCAGGCGGCAGAAATCGAGGTCGTACGCGTGCCGCCATCCGCCTGCATGACGTCGCAATCGACCACGATCTGGCGCTCGCCCAGCGCTTCGAGATCGGTCACGGCGCGAAGGCTGCGCCCGATCAGGCGCTGGATCTCGACCGTGCGCCCGCCCTGCTTGCCGCGCGCAGCCTCGCGATTGTTGCGCGTGTGGGTCGAGCGCGGCAGCATGCCGTATTCGGCCGTGACCCAGCCCTTGCCCTTGCCCTTCATCCAGCGCGGCACGTTTTCGTCGACCGAGGCCGTGACCAGCACATGGGTGTGGCCGAACTTGGCGAGCACAGACCCTTCGGCGTAGCGCGACACGCCGGTTTCAAAGGTGACGGGGCGGAGCGCATCGAGAGCGCGGGACTCAGGGCGAGGTGAGGTCATGGTCGGTTCCTTGTTTTCGGGACGCCTCTATGCGCTACGCAGCGCAAAGCAAGCCTTGCGAGCTCTGCCTCGCGCGCCCACATAGCCCTCCCAATGACCGCCCACACGCCATTCCCCCTCTCGGAGCTCGACGCACGCGCGCGTCGCATCTTCGGCTCCGTGGTGCAGACCTATCTGAAGACCGGGCAGCCCGTGGGCTCCAAGACACTGGCCCTGTCGGGTTCGACATTGTCGCCCGCCTCGATCCGCTCCGTCATGGCCGATCTCACCCGCTACGGCCTGCTGGAAAGCCCGCATGTGAGCGCGGGCCGGCAGCCGACCCATGCGGGGCTGCGCCTCTATGTCGACGGACTGCTGCAATTTGGCGACGTGTCGAAAGAAGAGCGCGCCCGACTGGAATCGCGCATAGCGGCTGCCGGTCGCGCGCCGGACCAGGTGTTCACCGAAGCCTCCGTCATGCTGGCAGGTCTTGCGGGCGGGGCCGGGCTCGTTCTTGCGCCTGAAGTCCCGGGCGGCGATGCGCTACGCCATGTCGAGTTCGTTGGACTGGACAATGGACAGGCACTGGTCGTCATGGTGCATGAAGGCGGCCGGGTGGAGAATCGACTGATTGCGCGGCCTGCCGGCCTCCTGCCGAGCAGTCTGGAACGGGCGGGTAATTTCCTGTCTGCGCGCCTGTCGGGGCGGCGGCTATCGGAAGCCCGCGCCGATATTCTTGCCGAAATCGAACAAGGTCGCGCCGCCATCGACACGGCGGCCGCAACGCTGATTACGCAAGGTCTGGCGAGCTGGACCGAGGAGCCAGTGAAAAACCGTAAATTGATCGTCCGCGGACAGGCTCGCTTGCTTGACAATCTGGACGCCCGAACCGACGTGGGGGCCGATCTGGAACGCATCCGTCTGCTGTTCGAAGATCTGGAACGCAAGGAAGAGCTGATTGCCCTGCTGGACCAGACGGAACATGCGGACGGGGTGAGGATTTTCATCGGAACCGAGAACCCGCTGTTTTCGCTTTCCGGGTCCAGCGTCGTTGTCGCGCCTTACCGCGACGGTGACGGCCGACTGCTCGGCGCGCTGGGCGTGATCGGGCCGACGAGATTGAATTACGGGCGGGTCGTGCCGATGGTGGACCTGACCGCGCAATTGGTGGGCGAAACGCTCGCCCGAAAGATTTAGGAGACGACACTCCATGATAGGTGATGAGATGGCTGGCGAAGAGGACGAATGGGATGCGCTGCAGCGCGAAATCGACCGCGAGGCGCAAGGCATGGCCGACCGCGACGGCAAGCGCGAGCCTTCCCCGCTGAAAGGCGCGAGCCCGGCGGATATCAAGGCGGCCGCCGATGCCTTTTTGAAAGAGCACAGTGACGTGCCCGCCGAAGACGAAGCCTCCGAGGAAGACGCCGGCGCGGAACGTATTGCCGAGTTGGAAGCCGAGCTGGCCGCAATGAAGGATCAGGCGCTGCGCGTGCGCGCCGAAGCCGACAACATTCGCAAGCGGTCTGAACGCGAAGTGCAGAACGCCAAGGCTTACGGTGTCGAGAAATTCGCGGGCGACGTGCTCTCAGTCTATGACAACCTGTCCCGCGCGCTCCACACCATCGACGGCACCGCCCGCGAGGAGCTGGGCGACAAGGCCCGCGATCTGGTGAACGGCATCGAGCTGACGGAAAAAGACCTGACGACGACACTGGAACGCCACGGCGTAAAGCCCGTCCCGGGTGTTGGCTCCAAATTCGACCCGAATGTGCACCAGGCCGTCGCGAACATCCCCCATCCCGAAATCGATAAGGGCATGGTCGCAGCCGTGATGCAGCAGGGCTTCACGATCGGTGAGCGGACGCTGCGGGCGGCTATGGTGGCAGTCTCCACCGGGCCAGCCAGTTAAACTCCGCACTCGCCCACAGCCCAAGGGCGGCGCGCGCGGTCCCCTCCCCCTTCCGGGGGAGGTGAGCAGCAAGCGCGCCAGCGCTGGATTATCGGAGGGAGACACCAGAGCAGTCTCGCCCCGCGCACGACTATCTGCCGTCCCCTCGCCAATCAGCTCAGCTGTCCCTATCTGTAAGTCATGGCGATTGTCTTGACCCCCTGCCGCGCGTGGCGCGGCTCCGCTCACTTCGTTCGCGGCGCGGCGCTATTTTCCGCCCCCCGGGCGGAAAATTAGAAGCGCGCCGCGTGCCAGAACTTCCCGAAGTCGAAACCGTCCGCCGCGGCCTCGCGCCGATCCTCGAAGGACGCCGCATCGCGCGCGTTCAGCTCAACCGCCCTGACCTGCGCTTTCCGTTCCCGGACGACTTTGCCGCGCGCATCGAGGGCCAGCGCGTGGAGCGCCTGTCACGGCGTGCAAAGTTCCTGCAAGCGGACCTCGCCTCCGGCGAGCGCCTCTTCATGCATCTGGGCATGAGCGGGCGGTTTGTGTTGGGCGGCGAGCAACTCGGCGATTTCACCCACGCCCATGACGCCGACCCCAAGCACCACCACGTCGTCTTCACGACCGAGGACGGCAATACGGTAACTTACAACGACCCGCGGCGCTTCGGCTTCATGGAGCTGGTGAGCGCTGGCCAGCCCTACCGGCTGGACGGCATCGGCCCCGAACCGCTCGGCAACGACTTCCACGCGCCCGGCTTGAGGGCTGCGCTCAAGGGCAAGAAGACGCCCATCAAGGTCGCCCTGCTTGACCAGCGCATCGTCGCCGGGCTCGGCAATATCTATGTCTGCGAAGCACTCCACCGCGCCGGGATTTCACCGGGCCGCGGCGCGGGACGGCTTAAAGTCGCCGAAACCGAAGTTCTCGTCCGCCACACCAAGGACGTGCTAACCGAAGCCATCGCGGCCGGAGGGAGCAGCCTGCGAGACCACCGCCAGGCGGATGGAGCCCTCGGCTATTTCCAGAAGGCACACTTGGTCTACGGACGCGAGGGCGAACCCTGCCGGACCTGCGACACCCCGATCCGCCGCCGTGTGCAGGGCGGGCGGAGCACGTTCTATTGTCGGTCATGTCAGAGGTGAACGTAGAGGAACGACCACGGGCCAGTCGCCGCCAGATGACCTATGCCCGCATGCTCGATATTCTGCTTGCAGCCCTGATCATGACTGTCTCCATGAGAATTGTGTCGTTTATTACCGGCCTCGTTGGAGGTTCCGGCATCAGGGCCGAAGTCGTGGGTCTCTCTGCAGTCTACATCATTGGCTTTGCTGTTACGGGAGTCATGTG
>CALDUL010000094.1 GCA_937923575.1 uncultured Algimonas sp. | reverse complement strand
GACCATCGTGCGGTGGGCGAGGGGGCTCGGCGACTTCTTCTGGAAGGTCGTGGACGTCAATATCGTGGACCGCTTTGGCCCCAACGGTGTCGCGGGTCTGGCAGCCGGTGCTTCGCGCCGCCTGTCCAATCTGCAGTCCGGCAAGGTCTTTCACTATGCCTTCGTTATGTTGATCGGCGTCGCGGCGCTGTTGGTCATCGGCCAGCTCGGTTTTGGGAAATAACGGCTATGTTCGCTGAACTCCCCATTCTCCCGGCGCTGACGCTAATCCCGATTATCGGTGCGGCCTTCATCGCTTTCATGTCGCGTCTGACCAAAGCCGATGGCCGTGATCAGATGGAGCGCAACGCGCCGCGCGCCGCACTTTTGGTGTCCGGCATCGTGCTTCTGCTATCCATCGTTCTCGTCGGAGATTTTGACGCCAGCAATCCCGGCTTTCAATATGTCGACGACGTTGCATGGCTCGGTGGCGGCATTCGTTTCATCATGGGCGTGGACGGCATTTCCGTGCTATTCATCCTGCTTACGGCTTTCCTGACGCCACTCTGTATTCTCGCCTCCGCGACATCGATCAAGGAGCGCAAGGTCGACTACATGATCGCTTTCCTGCTGCTGGAAGCGCTGATGATCGGCGTGTTCTGTGCGCTGGATCTCGTGCTGTTCTACCTGTTCTTCGAAGCCGTTCTGATCCCGATGTTCATCATCATCGGCGTCTGGGGCGGAGCGAACCGGGTCTACGCGTCCTACAAATTCTTCTTGTACACTCTGCTTGGATCGGTCCTGATGCTGGCCGCAATCCTGTGGCTCTATCAGGCAGGCGCGGAGCAGTTCGGACAAGCCACCATGGATATGCGCAAGTTGCGTGGCCTTGATATTCCCGGCGGCGCGCAGACATGGCTCTGGCTCGCCTTCTTCGCCAGCTTTGCGGTCAAGATGCCGATGTGGCCGGTGCATACCTGGCTGCCGGACGCCCACGTGCAAGCTCCGACAGCCGGCTCCGTGATCCTGGCGGGCATTCTGCTGAAGCTAGGCGGCTATGGCTTCCTGCGCTTCTCGCTGCCCTATTTCCCGGATGCGTCTGTTCAGTTCGCGCCGCTGATCTTCTGGCTGTCCGTGATCGCGATTATCTACACCTCCCTGGTCGCCTATCGCCAAACCGACATGAAAAAGCTCATCGCCTACAGCTCCGTCGCGCATATGGGCTTTGTGACAATGGGTATCTTCACCTTCAACTTCCAAGGTATCCAAGGAGGCATTTTCCAGATGATCAGCCACGGGCTGGTCTCGGGCGCGCTCTTCTTCTGCGTCGGCGTCATCTATGACCGCATGCACACGCGAGAGATCGCGTTTTACGGCGGGCTGGTGAAGCGCATGCCGATGTTCGCGGCCTTCTTCCTGCTGTTCACAATGGCCAATGTCGGCTTGCCGGGGACGTCCGGTTTCGTCGGAGAGATACTGACAATGCTCGGCGCCTACCAGGTCAATCCGTGGATCGCAGCGGGTGCGGCGATGGGCATGATCCTGTCGGCCATGTATGCGCTCCACCTCTACCGCGAGACGATCTTTGGCGAGCAGGTCAATGAGAAGCTCGACGTCATTACGGATGTCACGCGGCGCGAATGGTTCATCCTGGGCACGCTGGCCTTCTTCACTATCCTACTGGGCGTCTATCCGGCGCTGGTGACAGACATTACCGGCCCGGCGGTCGAGCAGTTGATTTCGAATTTCGAGGCCGACCTGACGCCGGTTGAGCTGGCTGGAGGGCAGTAGAATGCTGAATGCCGTATCCCTCATGGCGCCCGAGCTTCTGCTCGCGACGCAGACGATATTCGTCGTCGTCATCGGTCTATTCGTCAAGGACGACAACCAAGCCGACGTCATGCGCTATATCGCCGTCGCTATGCTGGTGGCCTTTGCGCTGATGGGTTTCATTCTCGGCCGCCCGCAGGGCATGGCCTTCAACGGCATGCTGCGCGTCGATGACTTCGGCCATTATGCCAAGCTCATCATCGGGCTGACCGCGGCTGTCGCGCTGATCTTCATGAAGCCCTACTTCAAGGAAGAAGGTCTGGACCGCTTCGAATTCTCCGTGCTCATGCTCTACGCCGTGCTTGGTATGTCGATCATGGTGTCGGCCAATAACCTGCTCGCGCTCTATATCGGTATCGAGCTGCAGACGCTCGCGCTCTACATCATGGCGGCGTTCAACCGCGACAGCCTGCGCGCATCGGAGGCTGGCCTTAAATATTTCGTGCTCGGCGCGATCAGCTCGGGACTGCTGCTCTACGGCGCGTCGTTGATCTACGGCTTCACCGGCTTCCTCGACTTCGACGGTATCGCCACCGTTATCGCGGCGGACGGCATGAGCGTCGGCATCATTGGCGGCATGGTCTTCATGATGTGTGGTCTGGCGTTCAAGATTTCCGCCGCGCCGTTCCACATGTGGACGCCGGATGTTTACGAGGGTTCGCCCACACCTGTGACGGGCTTTTTCGCTAGCGCACCGAAATTTGCGGCCATGGCGCTCATCGCGCGTCTGCTCTTCGGCCCACTGGGCGACGCGTTCGAGCAGTGGCAGCAGGTCGTCGCCGCCATCGCAATCGTCTCTATGTTCACCGGAGCCATCGGCGCGCTGAGCCAGACCAATATCAAGCGCCTCATGGCCTACTCATCCATAGCCAATATGGGCTATGCGCTCGTGCCGCTGGCTGCGGGTACTGTGGCGGGCGTGCAGGGTCTGCTCGTCTTTATGACCATTTACGTCATCACCGCCGTCGGCGTTTTCGCAGCTATCCTGCAGATGCGCATCCGCAACGGTATGGTCGAGCAGATTAGCGATCTTTCGGGCCTTGCGCAGAGCAACCGTCCGCTTGCAGTCGTCCTAACGATGTTCTTCTTCAGCCTGGCCGGCATCCCGCCGCTGCTGGGTTTCTTCGGCAAGTTCTTCGCCTTTTATCCGGCGGTCGAAGCCGGACTCTGGTGGCTGGTCGTGGCCGCGCTGGTCGCCTCGGTTATCGGTGCGTTCTACTATCTGCGTGTCATCAAGACGATGTGGTTTGACGAAACGAATGTCGAATTCGTGCGCGGGCCAATGTCCTTGCGCTGGATCGGAACCGGCGCAGCGCTGCTGATTGGCCTGGTCATATTCCTGCCGTTCGCGACGACGCCGTTCCGTGGTCTTCTCGACAGCGCGTCGGCGGCGCTGTTCTAGGGTTTGCGCTTCCTCTATCACGACACAGTCGGATCGACACAGGACGAAGCGAGGGCACTCTATCTCTCGGGTGAGCGCGGGCCGCTCTGGGTCAGCGCTGATGAGCAGACAAAGGGTCGTGGTCGGCTCGGGCGACACTGGTCCAGTCCATCCGGCAACCTGGCCGTGACTTGCCTCCATCCGACGACGGCAGAGCCGAGCCAGGCTGCACTTTACGGTTTCGCTGCTTCGCTCGCGGTGGCCGAGACGATAGAGCGCTATCGTCCAACGAAGCTTGTCACCTTGAAATGGCCAAATGATGTCCTCGTTGGCGGGGCGAAGATCAGCGGACTGCTAATCGAGCGCGAGGCCGAAGCACTGCTGGTCGGCATCGGCGTCAACCTGCTCAGCCATCCCGCTAACACGCCTTATACCGCGACCCATCTCGTCGCCGAGATGCATGACTTCGATTTCCAAGGCCCGGAGCCGCTCTTCACCGGCGCGCGCGCTTTTCTCGCGGTGCTCGCGAACGAGGTCGCGATGCGTTTTCGCCAGCTGGAGAAGGGCAGCTTCGAGCGTATCCGACTCGACTGGATGATCCGCGCGCACGGTCTGGGCGAGAGCGTGAGCGTCAATGGCATGACCGGAATCTTCACAAACCTTGGCCCCGACGGTGCGTTGTGTCTGCGCCTCCCGGATGGCACAGAGAGCCGCGTCCACGCAGGCGACGTGAGTTTCGGAGCCTAAATGCTTCTCGTCATCGACACCGGCAACACTAACACGCTCTTCGCAATCCACGACGGCTCCGATTGGGCCGGACAGTGGAGGATTGCGACGGATCCGGCGCGCACGGCCGACGAATATGCGGTCTGGTTCTACCAGCTCCTCGACATGGCAAAGCTCGATTTCGCGTCGATCTCCGGCTGCGTGATTTCGACCGTGGTGCCGCAGTCACTATTCAATCTGCGCAATCTCGCACGACGTCACATGAACATCGAGCCGCTGATCGTCGGCGAGCCGGGTGTCGACCTTGGAGTCAAAGTCCGACTGCCTAATCCTGAACAGGTCGGCGCGGATCGTCTGGTGAATGCATTGGGCGCGGCAGTCGAGTATGACGGTCCGCTGATCTTGATTGACAGCGGCACCGCCACCACATTCGATATTGTTAGCGAGGACCGACACTTCGAAGGTGGCATCATCGCGCCGGGCATCAACCTCTCGATGCGCGCATTGCACGAAGCAGCTGCGCAACTTCCCCGGATCGAAATCAAACGACCCGACCGCGTCATCGGAAAAGACACGGTCAGCGCCATGCAGTCCGGCGTCTTCTGGGGCTATATCGGTCTGATCGACGGTTTGGTGCGCCAGATCTGCCGCGAGGACGAACGAGACTTTACCGTCGTCGGAACGGGCGGCGTCGCGAGCCTTTTTGCTGGGGCGAGCGAGACTATCGAACACTATGATGCGGACCTGACAATACGCGGTTTGCACGAAATCTGGAAAATGAACTCTGATGAAAAACAAGACTAAAGAGGACGTTCTGTCCTTCCTGCCGCTTGGCGGGTCGGGCGAAATCGGCATGAACCTCAACCTGTTCGGCTATGGCAAACCCGGGCGGCAGAAATGGGTCATGGTCGATCTGGGCGTGACTTTCGGTGATGCGACCACGCCCGGCGTGGACATCATTATGCCCGACACCGCCTGGATCGAAACGCGCAAGCATGACTTGCTCGGCATCGTACTCACCCACGCCCACGAAGATCACATGGGCGCGCTAGCACGCCTATGGCCGCGCCTTCGCTGTCCCGTCTATGCAACGCCTTTTACCATGTGGCTGGTCAAGGACCGATTGCGCGAAGCCAACCTGCTGGACGAGGTCGAGCTAATCGAGATCCCGCTGAAGGGAAGCTTTGAGCTCGGTCCGTTTCAATTCGATCTGATAACGCTGACCCACTCCATCCCGGAGCCAAACGCGCTCGCCATCCGAACGGCTTTGGGCACAATACTCCACACCGGCGATTGGAAGATCGACGAGACGCCGACAGTCGGAGAGGCTGTTGACGAGCAGGCATTACGAGCGCTGGGCGACGAAGGCGTGCTCGCCATGATCTGCGACAGCACCAATGTCTTCTCACCGGGGGAAAGTGGCTCCGAGGAAGGCGTGGCGGAAGAGCTGGAGCGGCTCGTTGGCGAGTATGACGGGCGAGGGGTCGCGGTCGCGACGTTCGCGTCTAATGTCGGTCGCCTGCAATCGATCATGTATGCGGCCAAGGCCAATAACCGTTCGGTCTGTCTGATCGGGCGGAGCATGAAGCGCATGACCGCGGCCGCCAAGGCCGTCGGCATGCTGGACGACGTCGGTCATATTCTGTCCGAAGACGAGGCTGCCGCCATGCCGTCGCAGCACGTGCTCTATCTCTGCACAGGCAGTCAGGGGGAGCCACGCGCCGCATTGAGCCGCATCGCCGAGGGCTCACACCGCTCCGTCAAGTTCAAGGAAGGCGACGTGGTCATCTTCAGCTCCAAGGTCATTCCGGGCAATGAGAAGGGCATCTTCGCTCTGCAGAACGCTCTGGCCGATGACGGCGTGTCGATCGTGACCGAGAAAGATCGTCCGATCCACGTCTCTGGTCACCCGAACCGTGACGAGCTGAAACGCATGTATGAGTGGGTCCGCCCACAGATCGCAATCCCGGTTCACGGCGAACGTCGCCACCTGTTGGAGCACGCGCGCTTCGCTAAAACGGTCGGCGCCAAGAAAGCTATGCCTGGCCGCAACGGCGAGATGATGCAAATCGCGCCGAACGGCCCGCAGATCATCGATGTGGTGGCGAGCGGTCGCCTTTATGAAGACGGCGGGCTCATCGTGCCGTCGACGGATGATGGCCTGAGACTGCGCCGCAAAATGGCCTATGCGGGTCATGTCGGCGTTAGCGTCGTCGTGGACCGCAAAGGTAGGCTCGTCTCCGGTCCTGAACCGCGCATAGCAGGCTTCCCGGAGGGCAAAGACGGCGAAGCGTTGGACGATTTGCTGGACGCGGTCGCCGACGCGGCGGAGGAAGCGTTCGAGGAGCTTTCGCAAAATGCGCGCAAGGATCTGGACCGCGTCGAAGACAAGCTGAAGGGCCGGGTAAAACGCGTTGTCCGCGACCGCACCGGAAAGCGCGCTATCGTCGAAGTGCATGCCCACGGCGTCAAAGCGGCTTAGGAGACCCCGATGATCGGCCCGCTCAATCACGTCGGCATTGCCGTGCCGGATATCAACAAAGCTATCGCATTCTACCGTGATGTGCTCGGCGCGACCGATATCACCGAGCCTAAGCCGCTTCCGCCGCAGGGCGTGAGCTACGCTTTCGTCAACCTGCCGAGCGGGCAGGTCGAGCTGATCGAGCCCTATGGAGACAGCTCGCCGATCACACGGTTTCTCGAGAAAAACCCGAAAGGTGGTCAGCACCACATCTGCTTCGAGGTGGAGGACATTCACGCGGCCAGCATGGCCATGGCGGAGCGCGGTATGCGCGTACTCAACGAGCCACGGATTGGCGCGCATGGCACGCCGGTCGTGTTTCTTCATCCCGGCGATGCGGGTGGCGTGCTGATCGAGCTCATGGAGAGCGCCGCGCATTAGCGGACTGGCCCCGTCGTCGCACCCCGCTGCCGGATGTTGCGGACCTTTGTCGCCACGCCTACACGCCGCGCATGAATTGGTTCACGGCCATTGCGTCCTACATCATCCTCTGGTTCCTCGCGCTGTTCGTCGTGCTGCCCATCGGCGTGCGCGGTCAGGCGGAGGAAGACGAGGTGGAGCATGGCTCCGAGACAGGTGCTCCGGTCGATTCGATGATCGTGAAGAAAGCGATCTGGGCAACCGTACTCGCATTCGTGCTGCTCGGGCTGCTCTATCAGATCGTCTATGGCGGCTGGCTGACGTGGGACCGCATGGCGCAATGGATGCGCATACGTGACTAAGGTTTAAGGCGAGCCGCAACCTGTCAGAAATGTTCTGTTAACCCTGTCTTGCGAGCGGGAGCAGCAACTCATAAGCGAGCTTTCATGCGCCTAACCAAATACTTCTTGCCGCTCCTGAAGGAGACGCCGTCGGACGCCACGATTGCCAGTCATCAGCTGATGCTGCGTGCCGGTATGGTCCGTCAGAATTCTGCCGGCATCTACAGCTGGCTGCCGCTCGGCCATAAAGTGCTGAAGAAGATCGAGCAGATCGTGCGTGAGGAACAGGACCGCGCCGGTGCCGTCGAGATGCTGATGCCGACGATCCAGAGTGCTGATCTCTGGAAGGAAACCGGGCGTTATGATGCTTACGGTCCGGAGATGTTACGCATCACCGATCGGCACGATCAGGAGATGCTCTACGGTCCGACCAATGAGGACATGATCACCGACATTTTCCGCACATCGGTGCAGTCCTACAAGCGGCTGCCCGCGCTGCTCTATCACATCCAATGGAAGTTCCGAGACGAGCGCCGCCCGCGCTTCGGCGTCATGCGGGGTCGGGAGTTCCTGATGAAGGACGCCTATAGCTTTGATATCGACGAGGCGTCGGCACGCCAGTCCTACTACCGGATGTTCGTTGCCTATCTGAACACCTTCGCGCGGCTCGGCATCAAGGCCATCCCGGTCAAGGCCGATCCCGGTCCAATCGGTGGTGATCTGTCGCATGAGTTCGTCATTTTGGCCGAGAGTGGCGAGAGCGGCGTTTTCGCCCACCGCGATCTGGTCGAGATGGCTCCACCCGGAGACGTTGATTTCGACAGCGATCTGTCAGGCGAAGTCGACAAGCGCATGGCGCTCTACGCGGCGACGGACGAGATGCATGACGAGGCGGCCTATGACGCTGTCCCGGCTGACAAGCGCATGGAAGCGCGCGGCATCGAGGTCGGGCACATCTTCTACTTCGGAACAAAATATTCCGAGCCGATGGGCGCGAAAGTGCAAGGCCCAGACGGGAAGCCCACGACCATCCACGGCGGCAGCTACGGTATTGGCGTGTCGCGCCTGGTCGCCGCCATCATCGAGGCGAGCCATGATGACAACGGTATCGTCTGGCCCGCATCCGTCGCGCCGTTCGGAGCGGGGATTATCAATCTGAAAGTCGGCGACGAGGCCTGCGACCGCGTGGCGGAGGAGCTCTACGCCAAGCTCTCGGAAGCGGGCCTCGATCCGCTCTATGACGATAGCTCTGATCGCGGCGGAGTGAAGTTCTCGCGCATGGACCTAATCGGGCTGCCTTTTGCGATTACCGTCGGGCCAAGAGGCATTAAGGACGGCGTAGTCGAAGTGAAGGACCGACGCACCGGTGAACGTGAGAGCCTCTCCGTCGAGGCAGCTATCGCAAAGCTGACCGGCTGATCGTGAGCGCGCAGAACAAGCCCTTCGGTCGCGTCGAGCGCATGATCTCCATGCGCTACCTGCGCGCGCGCAAGGAGCATGGCGGTGTCGGCTTCATCGCGCTGATTAGCTTCCTTTGCATCATGCTCGCTATTGCTGCGATGATTATCATCATGTCCATCATGAACGGATTTCGTTCGGACATGATCCGGCTGACCATCGGCAGCGAAGGCCATATCTACGTCGCGACTGCGAACGCTAAGCCGACACGCGAACAGATCGATACGTTGGAGGCCGCGATGAAGCCCATTCCCGGTGTCGAGAATGCCTTTCAATTCACCCAGCACTACACGGGCGTTCAGGCCAATAACGAGTTCGCGCTGGCGCAGGTCATCGGCATTGATGCCGACGATCTAATGGAATTTGAGCTGATATCCGAAGGCGTCATCCAGGGAGACCTGTCACAGTTGGGGCAGGGGCGGGGGTCCGACCAGACGGTCGCCATCGGCGCGACCATGGCGAGTGGTCTGGGACTGCAGGTCGGCGACAAGTTGACGGTTTACAGCCCTCGCACGCGGCAGACGATCAGCGGCGCTGTGCCTGTGCGCAAAACTTACACGATTGGCGCAATTTTTAGCGTCGGGCTGTTCGTGACCGACCAGACCTACATCTATATGGCGCTGGATGAGGCGGAGCTGTTGTTCGCGGACGGTCAGTCGTCGGGTGAGATCCAGTTGCGGCTCGATGATCCTGACCGGATCGACGAAATGAGCGATACGGTCTTCGCGCAGGCGCGCAATATCAGTCAGCCTATCTATCTATCGACCTGGCGTGACCGAAATGCGAGCACGGCAGGTGCGCTACGCATCGAGCAGATTGCAATGCGGCTGATCTTCATGATCGTCGTCGTCATTGCGGCCTTCCCGGTGCTGGCGTCCATGATCATGCTGGTGAAAAACAAGTCGCGTGACATTGCGATCCTTCGCACGATTGGCACGAGCCGCAGTGGCATTCTGCGCATCTTTCTGATGAGCGGAGCGACGGTGGGCATACTGGGCACGCTCGCGGGGTTGATCGTCGGTATCTTGTTCTGTCTGAACCTCTACCCCATTCAAAAAGGGCTCGAAGCGATCCTCGGACAACAATTGTTTCCTCCGGATGTCTATGAATTGACCGACCGAATCCCGGTCAAGGTCGTGTGGTCTGAAGTGGCTTCAGTCGCATTATGGGGCTTTCTGATCTCGGCTCTCGCCGTGTTCTGGCCCGCGTGGCAGGCGTCCAAGATCGATCCTGTGGAGGCGCTCCGCTATGAGTAGGCGTCCCATCTTATCGGTCCGCAATCTGCACCGATCCTACAAATCCGGTGAAGGCGTGCTGAAAGTGCTCGCCGGAGCGGACATCGACATTTTTCCCGGCGAAATGGTCGGGCTGATTGGGCCTAGCGGTTCCGGTAAGTCCACCCTGTTGCATGCGGCCGGCTTGCTGGAGAAGCCCAACCAGGGCGAAGTTTTCATCAATGGTCGCGAGTGCCTGAAACTGCCCGATGACGAGCGCACCGCCATCCGCCGCGCCTCCATCGGAATGGTGTACCAGTTCCACCATCTGCAGAAGGAGTTCACAGCCGAAGAGAATGTGATGATTCCGCAGATGATCGCAGGGCAGGCGGGTCGTGGCGCGCGCTCAGAAGCTCAGCGTCTTCTGACAGCGATGGGCCTTGCCGAGCGTATGGACCACCGGCCGAGCCAGATGTCAGGCGGAGAGCAGCAGCGCGTTGCAATTGCCCGCGCGCTGGCCAACCGACCGCAGATGTTGCTCGCCGATGAGCCGACAGGCAATCTCGATCCTGCAACCAGCTCTAGCGTCTTCTCGCAGCTTTATAATCTGACGCGCCAGGAAGGCGTGGCCGCACTCGTCGCGACACACAACATGCAGCTGGCAAGTTATATGGATCGGTTGCTTACCGTGCGTGAGGGGCTGATCGTGCCCTTTACTATGCCCGCCACTGTTCCTGGTATGGTGCCGACTATTTAGCGGCGCGCGCGGTCACGGCGTAGACCGCCCCGCCAACAGCTATCAGCAGCACTGCGGCCAATGCTGTGGTCGGGTTATCGATCACGACATAGATCAGCGTGAAGGTCGTAATTGCAGCGTAGATCAGCGGAACGACCGGGTAAAGCGGCGTGCGAAACGGCGCATCCGGTCCTTTGCGACGACGAAGCACGAATAGCCCGACGACCGCCAGCAGGCTGTTGAAGGCGAGCAGGCCGCCTGCAAAGACGATGATGGTCTCGAAGCTCTGCGTGAGTACGAAGACAGCCGCGATAACGCTTTGGAAGAGCACGGCATTACGCGGGACATTGTCTGCATTGGTCCGGCCCAGCCAGCGGAAGGCGTGGAAGTCTTCGCCGATGGCTTGCAGCGCGCGTGGGCCGGCCAGAGTCATGGCGGAAACTGAACTGATCAGCAGCAGTGCAAGCATGCCGCCCGCCATCCGTCCGCCGACATCGCCGAATATCCCGCGCGCCGCGATGTAGCCGATTTCGACCTCGCCCGCCATCGCCTCGATCGGCGCGGCCCTCAGGAACACGACGTGAAGCAACACGTAGAGCAGGGCTACGACCAGGGTTCCGCTGACGAGAATACCGGGCAGGGATCGCTGCGGGTCTTTTAGCTCGCCGGAGATGTACGTCGCCGCATTCCAGCCTGTGTAGGCGTATGAGACGTAGATCAGCGACACAGCGAAAGCAGAGGAGAACAGCGCCGCCCCGTCGCCAGAACTCGGCACGAAACTGACGGGCTGCGGCTCTGCGACCAGCACAAAGCCCGCGATGATGAAGGCCGCAATCAGTACCAATTTGACCGTGGTGAACCACGTCTGCGTGCCCTCGGACGCGTGCCGAGAACGCGAATGCACCAGGCCCATACCAAGTACCAGGACGAGAGCGATGACGGTCTGGGCGGTCTCGCTCAATCCACCGGGCAAGACCGCACCCCCGTATTTGGAAAAGGCGATCGCGACGGCGGCGATGGGCGCGGCGAAACCGATCGTTGCGCTGACCCAGCCGGAGATGAACCCGGCCGACGGATGGTAGATCTCGCCGAGAAAATTGTACTCGCCGCCCGAGCGTGGAAGGCGCGTGCCCAACTCTGCATATGAGAGCGCCCCACACAGTGCTGCCAGCCCGCCAATCGCCCACAGCGTCAGGATCGCGAAGCCGGAGGTGATGCCGAGTAGCTGAAACCCCAGAGAGGTAAACACACCCGTGCCGATCATATTGGCAATGATGACGGCGGTCGCGGTACGGGGGCGGAAGGCGGACATGGCCGATCGCTTAGCTGGCCAGGGTGGCTGCGCCGAGTCCTTAATATCCACAGCTCCGTCGTTAACGATTTAGGACTCCGTTCCTATATCGTTTGACATTGGAACAAAAGACGAACAGAACAAAGTGGCAACATAGGAATGACAACGGGGATAACCATGTCCAAAATCTTCACAGGCAAGTTCGCACAAGACCTCGGCAGCGCTATTGTGCTCGCAGGCTTCGTCACCATCATGACACTCTGGATGATGGTTCTCGGAGGCTGAGCGAAATGAGGCGAGGCATGATCAAGGATTTTGTCCATCTTCGCATGCGCTCTCCCTACTCCATGCTGGAGGGCGCGCTGAAGATGAAGGAGACGGCCAACCGTCTCGCGAAATACCGACAGCCCGCTATCGCGATCACCGACACCAACAATATGTGCGGTGCGCTGGAGTTCTCTGAATGCATGGTCGGCGCGGGCGTGCAGCCCATCATCGGCGTGACCCTGTCGCTCGATATTGGCGGCGATGCTCAGCCCGGTCAGATCCGTCGTGAGCCGGACGGCACAGTCGTTTTGCTGGCCAAGAACGAGACGGGCTACGGTAATCTGATGGCGCTGTCCTCGGCGGCGTTTCTCGATGTCGATGCCGCGGACGAGCCGCATATTAAGGCGGCGATCATCGCCGGCCGTACAGAAGGCGTCATCGCACTGACGGGCGGCCCGGACGGCGCGCTGGACAAACTTCTGGCCGATGGGCGGAGGGCCGAGGCCGAGCGTTGGCTGGATCAACTGAAGAGCTGGTTTCCCGGCCATCTTTATGTCGAGCTGCAGCGTCACGGCACGGCAGCACAAAAGCGCGTGGAACCGCAGCTGCTGGAGTTGGCCTATACGCATGATCTTCCGATTGTCGCGACGAACGAGCCCTACTTTCTCGGCCCTGAAATGCACGCCGCCCATGACGCTCTGCTGGCGATGGGAGAAAGCACCTATGTTCTTGAGACCGATCGTCGCAAGCTGACCCCGCGCCACTATCTCAAGAGCACAGAGGAGATGCTGGACCTGTTCGCGGACCTGCCGGAGGCGATTGAAAACACGCTGACCATTGCGCAGCGCTGCGCCTTCCGTGCTCCAAAGCGCGCGCCGATCCTGCCTAATTTCGGCGATGGCTCACAGTCCGAAGCCGACATTCTAGCGGATCAGGCGGCGGCGGGGTTGGAAGCGCGGTTAGCCAAGATCGAGCTGGCCGAACCGCGCGAGGCCTATTTCGAACGCTTGGAGTTCGAACTCGGCATCATCAAGAAGATGGGATTTCCCGGCTATTTCCTGATCGTTGCGGACTTCATCCAGTGGGCAAAGGACAACGGCATTCCGGTTGGTCCGGGGCGGGGTTCGGGCGCGGGCTCCGTTGTGGCGTGGGCGCTGACGATCACGGATCTCGACCCGCTGCGCTACGGCCTGCTGTTTGAGCGCTTTCTCAATCCGGAGCGGGTGTCCATGCCCGACTTCGATATCGACTTCTGTCAGGAACGCCGCGGCGAAGTCATCAACTACGTCCGCGACAAATACGGTGCGGGTCAGGTGGCGCAGATCATCACCTTTGGTACGCTGCAGGCGCGTGCTGTCGTGCGCGATGTCGGCCGCGTCATGCAGATGCCGCTGGGGCAGGTGGACCGTCTCGCCAAACTGGTGCCGAACAATCCGGCCAATCCAGTTACACTGCAACAAGCGATCAACATGGAGGCTTCACTGCAGGAGGCACGTCGCTCGGACCCCACGGTCAAGCGCCTTCTCAATACGGCTTTGGAACTCGAGGGGCTCTACAAGAACGCCTCGACCCATGCGGCTGGCGTGGTCATCGGCGACCGTCCTCTTACCGAGCTTATTCCGCTCTACCGTGACCCGCGCTCTGACATGCCCGCAACGCAATTCACCATGAAATGGGCGGAAAAAGCTGGCATGGTGAAATTCGACTTCCTTGGGCTGAAGACGCTGACCGTCATCGATCGCTGCGTGAAGCTGCTCGCCAAGGACGGGGTCGAGCTCGATATTGATTCCGTCCCGGTCAACGCACCCGAAGCTTACCCGCCGCTCGCGCAAGGGCTAACGGCTGGCGTGTTCCAGCTAGAAAGCTCTGGCATGCGCGACGCGCTGCGCAAGCTTGCGCCCGACTCTATCGAAGAATTGACCGCCATCATCTCGCTCTACCGACCGGGTCCGATGGCAAATATCCCGGACTTCATCGAGCGCAAGTTCGGGCGGCAGGAGATTACCTATCCGCATCCAAAGCTCGAAGAGCTGCTCAAGGAAACCTACGGCATCATCATCTATCAGGAACAGGTTATGGGTATTGCCCGTGTGCTGTCCGGTTTCACCCTGGCCGACGCAGACCTGCTCCGCCGGGCCATGGGTAAGAAAGACCAGGCCGAGATGGACCGCCAGCGCGGCAAATTTATCGAGGGCGCAGTCGAACGCGGCGTGGACCGCGGGCAGGCGAACGATATCTTCGATCTCGTCAATGTGTTCGCGGGCTATGGTTTTAATAAATCCCACGCCGCCGCCTATGCGCTGATCAGTTTCCAGACGGCCTATCTAAAAGCCGTCTATCCCGCGCATTTCATGGCCGCGATCATGAGCCTCGATCTGGGTGTCGTCGATAAGCTCGCCTTCTTCCACCAGGAGGCCAAGCGGATCGATGTCGAAATTCTGCCGCCTTGCGTGAACCGTTCCATGGCGGACTTCGACGTGGCGGATGGAAAGGTGCTCTACGCCTTAGGAGCGCTGAAGAATGTCGGGCTCGAGGCCATGAAACATCTCGTGGCCGTGCGAGAGCAGGGCGGTCCATTTGCTGATCTCTACGACTTCGCCAAGCGCGTCGACATGCGACAGGTGAACAAGCGCGCCTTGGAAAATCTTGCGCGGTCGGGTGCTTTCGATTGTCTCGGTGTGGGTCGCGCTACGGCGCTGGCGTCGGCAGAGCTAGTTCAGAAAGTCGGCACGCTGGCCGCACAGGAGCGCGATAGCGCACAGGTCAGCCTGTTTGGCGATGTCGCTGACGCAACGCCTGACCCTGATCTGCTCTTTCAGCCCGACTGGTCCGTGATCGAAACACTGGAGAATGAGTTCAAGTCGGTCGGCTTCTATCTGTCCGGCCATCCGCTGGATGAGCACATGAAGGGCAATGCGCAAAGTTTCGCACTGGCTTCGACCTTGGAGGACAAGGTCGCAGCGGGTCAGAAGAACTTCCGTGTGGCAGGTATCGTGCGGCGCCGACAGGAGCGAAATTCCAAGGGCGGGCGTCGCTTTGCCTATCTCGGCCTCTCCGACCCATCCGGCGAGTGCGAGCTGTTTGTGCGTGAAGACTTGTTGTTCGCAAAGCGCGAGACGATGAGCGTTGGGAACGCTGTATTCTGCGAGGCTCGCGTTGAGGGCGAGGATGGCGACACGCGCTTTTTTGCCCAGTCCGTGCAGCTGCTCAGCTCTGCCAAGCCGGAGGAGGTTGCACCGCCGAAGGGTTTGACGATACGCCTGCGCAACGCCGATATTGAAACTTTGGATGAACTCCAGGCTACCTTGCTGCGCCTCCGCGAGGCGCCGCACCTGCATAGCGGCGTCATAGAGCTGTCCGCCCCGCTCACCGGCGCGCGAGAAGCCAAGTGGAAGCTACAGGGCCGCTGGGCGATCGATCCGGAAATACAGAAAGCGCTTAAGGCCAACCGCGCGATCGAGACGATCGTGGAGATCGCGGCCTAGGGCGCGTCGAGTAAGGCGTCGACCGACGTGCGGATCATCGTGACCAAATCTGGGTCCATATATTGATAGTCGTCTGGAATACCGAGCGTGTGCAGCTTCGGTCTGTCGGTCATCACGCGTAGCATGGGTTTCAGTCGTCCTGCGTGATCGTCGTCCATTGCGATTACGATGTGCGCCCATTCCAGATCGCTTGTCCTGACCCTGCGGCGCGCACTCGACGCTACGCCAGCCGAGCGCGCGATCACCCGCGGGTCGCGGCGGTAAATCGTCTCCGCCGTCGGGCTACGCCACTGATTGCGAGAGCAAACGAAAAGAACGTTGATCGGCGAGGCGGGCAGGGAGTTAGCTTTCCGGGTAGCCGATATATTTGCTGGCCACTTTACCTGTCAGCCAGACGCCGTTCTTCGATCTAAAGAACGTCAGGCCATTGCTGTGCATTGCCGCCGCATCGATAGTCAGCACGATAGGTTCGCCTCGCCTCTGCGCGACCTTGGTGGCCGTCTCCACATCGTGGGACAGGTGGACATGGTGTCGCTTCATCGACTTCAGCCCGGACTTTCGGATGGCAGGGAGGAACCGGTCGACCGTGCCGTGGTAGAGCTCTGCCGGCGGCTCTTCGGCTACGAGGTCCAGCGCGACTTTGACGGAATGACCTTGGTTGGCGCGGATGCGCCGACCGTCTTCGCTAATGGTGAAGCGCTGCTTGTCGTTGTCTCCAACCACACGCAGTAGCGCGTCTCGCGTGACGCTCGGCTTTGCCTTTAGGATGTCGTCGATCTTTGCCCAGCCAAAGGGGTCGAGGGTTAGCCCGAAGCGTTCCGGGGCGTGCCGCAGCACAAGACTGAGGAACTGACTGAGTTTGCGATCTTCCATTGGCGCCCACTGGACCAAATTCCGAGCCGCATAAACCCCTTGCACTCGGCTGAATGCTCGTTATTGGAGCGCTTCATTTCGCGTCTGTGGGATGGCTGCTGGCATATAGTCAGTGTGTCAATTCCGGTGGAGCTCGCTCCTCACCCGCAGGCAAAGGTCAACCGGAAGCACGGAGATATCCAATGGCTCTTCCAGAATTTTCTATGCGTCAGCTGCTCGAAGCCGGCGTTCACTTCGGTCACCAGACACACCGCTGGAACCCGAAAATGGCACCCTACATCTTTGGTGCGCGCTCCAACATTCACATTCTCGACCTGTCCCAGACGGTTCCGCTGCTGCACCAGGCGCTGAAGGAAGTTCGCGACGTTGCAGCCAAGGGTGGCCGCGTGCTGTTCGTCGGCACCAAGCGCGCTGCGTCCGAGCCTGTCGCTCAAGCGGCTCAGCGTTGCGCGCAGTATTACGTCAATCACCGTTGGCTCGGCGGTATGCTGACCAACTGGCAGACGGTCTCCGGCTCCATCGCCCGCCTGAAGCAGCTCGACGCCATGGACCCCAACGATGCGGGCCTGACGAAGAAAGAGCTTCTCAACCTGGCGCGCGAACGTGAGCGCCTGGACAAGACACTCGGCGGTATCAAGGACATGGGCGGCAAGCCCGACCTGATGTTCGTGATCGACACGAACAAGGAAGCCATCGCCATCAAGGAAGCGCGTCGTCTGGGTATCCCGGTCGTCGCCATCCTCGACACCAACTGCAACCCGTCTGAGGCCGATATTCCTGTCCCGGGCAATGACGACGCCGCCCGCGCAATCCAGCTTTATTGCGAGCTGATGGCCGACGCCGTCCTCGACGGCATGGTCGAAGCACAGGCTGCTGTCGGGGTGGATCTCGGCGCTGCCGTGAACCCCGAAGAGATGGCGATGGATATCGCGGCTCCTGAAGAAGCCCCAGTCGCCCCGGCACCTGCGGCTGAACCGATCAGCACAGAGCCCGCCACATCTGAGCAGATGGCTGACACGGCAAAGACCCTGTCCGATATCGCGCTGATCGACGGTATCGGCCCGGTCTACAAGGAGAAGCTAGAAGGCATCGGCGTGACCGATCTCCAAGTTTTGGCGAACCTCTCCGATGAGCGTCTGGCCGAGATCGACGAGCAGCTCGGCATGGGTGGTAAACTCAAGGACGGCGACTTCCGTCAGCAGGCCAAGGATTTGGTCGCCGGTGGTGCCCCGCGCGCGAAGGTCGATCAGGCCGCAGCCGCCAAGGGCTAACAGCCTATCGGTCGCCCGTCGGGCGGCCACCTTTAATTTCCGACGCGCCGCCCCTATCTGCGGCGCGTACACCGAACACATCTATGGAGTGAGACCATGGCTATCACAGCTGCAATGGTGAAAGAGCTGCGCGACGCAACGTCTGCCGGCATGATGGACTGCAAGAAGGCGCTGAACGAAACCGGCGGCGACCTCGAAGCGGCAGCTGACTGGCTGCGCAAGAAAGGTATCGCGAAAGCGGGCAAGAAGGCGGGCCGTGTGGCTGCCGAAGGCCTGGTTGCCGCGGCGTCAAACGGCACAAAAGGCGTCGTCGTCGAGGTAAATTCCGAGACCGACTTCGTTGCACGTAACGACATCTTCCAAGAGACGGTTGCCAAGATCGCTCAGACCGGTCTGTCGACCTCTTCAACCGAAGAGCTGGCCGCGGCCGAGCTCGAAGGCGGCAAGTCCGTTACTGATTACCTGACCGAACTGGTCGGCAAGATCGGTGAGAACATGTCCTTCCGCCGCATGGAAGCGCTCGAAGTCGGCTCCGGCGTTGTCGCATCCTACATCCACAATGCCGTTGCGACCGACATGGGCAAAATTGGCGTGCTGGTCGCGCTCGAGTCCACGGGCGACACAGCCAAGCTCGAGGAACTAGCCAAGAAAATCGCCATGCACGTCGCGGCGACTGCGCCTTTGGCAAACACCGTGGCCGATCTGGACGACGCCATTGTGTCCAAAGAGCGTGAAATGCTGAAGGCGGAAGCGCTAGAATCCGGCAAGCCGGAAGCTATCGTCGACAAGATGGTCGAAGGCCGGATGCAGAAGTTCTTCAAAGAGAGCGTGCTCGCCACGCAGATATTCGTGATGGACGGTGAGCGTTCGATCTCCAAAGTCCTCGAAGACGAAGGCAAAGCCCTGGGCGCTGACATTACGCTCGCAGGCTTCGTGCGCATGGCCGTCGGCGAAGGCATTGAGAAGAAGGAAGAGAACTTCGCAGAAGAAGTCGCTTCGCTGAATAAGTAAGACGTTTTAGAAGTCTGACGAAATAGCCCCGGGCGAGAGCCCGGGGCTTTTTTGTTGCAGAAATTTACGTCTCTCGACGCCTTGCCAAGTACCGAATAAAAAAGGCGGCCCACTGGCCGCCTTTCGTACTCTTGGATGAGGTGGATTTTTACTTCGGATTTCCGTCCGCATCGACCTCGACGATCGTCATGCCGAGGCTTTCCAGCTTCTCAATCTGCGTGGCTTTGTCGCCGACGATCACGGCGAACATCTCGTCCAGACCGAGGTGCTTGGCAGCCAATGCGTCGCCTTCAGCCTCTGTGTAGTCGCGCAGGATAGCTTTCTGCTCGTCAATATAGCTGGCGTCGAGACCATAGGTGTCCATGCGGCGAAGCAGGCCGAGCTTCTGACGTGGCGTCTCGTACTGACGCGCTTCTGACTGACCGATCGCGGCCTTCGTAAAGGCGATTTCGTCGGCTGTCGGTCCGCTCTCGTGATAGGCTTCGATCTCCTTGATGATCTCTGCCAGAGACTCGGTCGTGACGTCGGCACGAACAGCCGTGCCGGCGCGGTATTGGCCGCGGTCCTTCTGGCCAATGAAGCCAGCGCGCGCACCGTATGTGTAGCCCTTGTCCTCACGCAGGTTCAGATTGATGCGGGAGTTGAAGGCACCGCCCAGCGGGTAGTTCATCAGGACGGCACGGTAGTACTCACCCGTCGCATTGTAAGGCATGGACGCTTTACCCATGCGGATTTCGCTCTGCGGGGCATCAGGTTTATCGACGAAGTAGATCGTACCCGGCGTAAATTCTGGCTGCATCGCTAGCTCAACATCGGTCACGGCGTCGCCGCTCCAGTCCGCAATCGGGGCAAGGGCATCTTCGATAGCGCCCTTGTCGAGGTTGGACACGACCAGAATGCTCGCGATCTGCGGAGAGTAGTGCTCGGCGTAGAAGGCCTTAACATCGTCCAGTGTGATGTTGTTGACCGTCTCGGTTGTGCCGGAGTTGGCATTGGCAAAGGCCTGGTCTGAACCATAGGCCAAGCGATTGAAGAGGTTGGTTGCTGTTACGCCCGCCTCCTTCTTTGCCGCTTCGATCCCGGCCAGCTGGTTCTTCTTCAGACGGTCGAAGTCGGCTTGATCGAACTTCGGATTGCGTAGGGCATCTACCGCAATTTCAACGGTTTCCGCCAAATTCCTCGATAACGACCGGACGGTCATCGAGCTTTCCACATCGCCGGAGCCACTGGACACATTGCTGCCGAGCTTGGCGAGGGCGTTGGAGCGGTCTTCCGCGCTCATGGTCGTGGAGGCTTCACCAAGCATTTGAGCGGTGAGATCCGCCACGCCCAGCTTGTCGAGCGGCTCGTGCATTTGACCCGTGCGCAGACGCATCTCGATGACAGTCGTTGGAACTTCGCTGTTCACTGTTCCGATTACAGGAATGCTGCCGACCTCACTGCGGTAGATATCGGGTGCCTTGATCGACGGGTTCGCGCCCGGAGCCGGGATGACGGAGCGATCGAAGTCGTCTTCCGGCAGGCTCCATTCGACAGCCGATGCGACCTGTTTCGGCGGGATCTTGCGCTCATAGCGCTGCCATGTATCGGCCGAAGCGATGACCTCTGGCTTCCCCTTTGGCACGATCGACATGATCACGGCGGGCTTGCCCTTGATGTACTGCTCATAGACGCGCTTCACATCGGCTTTGGTAACGTTGCTGTAGCGGTCGACGTCGCGGCTGATGCCGTTGGGTGTGTCGCGATAGGTCTCATAGGCGGCGAGTTGGCGTACCTTGCCGGAGACCGATTCAAGGCCGTAGATAAGGCCGGAGACGATGGAAGCCTTGGTCCGCTCCAGATCGTCATCCTCGACGCCGCGTTCCTCGAATTCGACAAAACTGTCGCGGATGACCTGCTCGAGATCAGCGAGTGATTCAGTCGCCGGTCCGGCGATGGCGCCCGTGGTGAATTGGCAGTGCAGCTCGCGGCAGCCATGGCCAGCGAAGGCGTTCACCGCGAGGCCAGGCTTTTGCAGGTTCTTATAGAGCAGGGAGGTCTGGCCGCCGCCCATGATGTTCTGCAGCACGTCCAGCGGCGCTTCGTCCGGGTGATTGGCGGAGACTGTCGGCCAGGCCATATAGATTAGCGGCAACTGCACATTGTCTTCGAGGCTGATGTAGCGGTCAGCATCGAGCGAGACTGGGAGCTTCTGCGGCGCTTCGACTTCGGGTCCGCGCGGAATGGAGCCGAAATACTTCTTCACCATTTCGAGCGTTTCCTCGCGGTCGATATCGCCGCCGATGGTCAGCACCGCATTGTTGGGTCCGTACCAGCGCAGGAAGAAGCGCTTCAGATCGTCCAGATCGGCGCGGTCGAGATCTTCGAGATAGCCGATTGTCGACCAGCTGTAGGGGTGGCCTTCGGGATACATGGCTTCGCCGAGTCGCTCGAACAAAAGGCCGTAGGGCTGGTTATCGACGCGTTGGCCGCGCTCGTTCTTCACCGTCTCGCGCTGGACCTCGAACTTCTCCTGCGTCACCGCATTCAGGAAGTAACCCATGCGGTCAGCTTCGAGCCAGAGCATGCGCTCTAGCTGATTGGATGGCACGGTTTGAAAGTAATTGGTGCGGTCGGAATTGGTTGTCCCGTTCAGCGTACCGCCGGACTCGGTGATGAGCTTGAAATGCTGCTCGTCCTCGACGTTTTCCGAGCCCTGGAACATCATGTGTTCGAAGAAGTGCGCAAAGCCGGATTTACCGATGTCCTCGCGGCCGGAACCGACATGGTAGGTGACGTCGATGTGGGCGATGGGATCGGATGTGTCCTGGTGAAGGACGACCGTCAGGCCGTTGTCGAGCTCGTATTTTTCATACGGGATCGCGACCTCTTCGCCTGCACCGTCAAAACGTTCGACGAGCGTAAAACCCTCCGGGACATTGAAGTCAGCCTTGGAGACAGGCGCGGAGCCATTGTCCGACGTCCCGTCCGTCGAAGGTTGGCATGCGGCGATGGCGAGCGCGGCGGTGCCGGCCAGCAGGAATTGGGCAAAAGTGCGAGTCATTGGGATACCTCTCAAGGCGCGACCAGGGCGCTTATCGTTTAACAAAAAAGTTAGCGGGGTTGCGCGGGAGTGTCCACAGCTCAGGCGGGTGTAATCACGTCGCGCAAACGCTGGGCAATCGTTGCGATAGATGCCTCAAATCGATCCGCGGAGAAGCGCTCCAGCACGCGTTCGCGATTCATCGCACCCGTCGCGCGAAAGCCGTCTAAGTCGTTCATGGCATTTTCAATAGCGCGCTGCAGGCCGCCGCGATCACGGGCCTGGAAGACGTGTAGCGGGGTGACAGTCAGAGCCATCTGCCCGGTGTTGGATACGAGACAGGGTAGCCCTGCCGCCATGGCTTCGTGAGCGGCGATGCCGAGGCCTTCATTCAGGCTCGGCTGCACATACCCATGCGCCGAAGCAAGCTGGGCGGGCACGTCGGAGATATGTCCTAGGAGCGTAACCCGCTCTTGCAGGCCGTGCCGCGTGATCAGGTCTTCTAGTTTAGCGCGCTCCCGGCCTTCGCCGATGATACGCAGGTGGACGTCATGGCTTTGCGCGATTTCGGCGAAGGCTTCGATCAGCGCGCCGAAGCCCTTGTTCGGATGCAATCGCCCAACACTTAACCACTCAAAGGTGCCGCCCTCGTAGGCGCTCGCTTGAGGTGCATCGTTCGGTGCTACGAATAACGGCAGAATCTCGATGTCTTCAGCAGCGACATCGAGGGTGGTTTTGGTGAAACGCGCCACCGCTTCTGAGTCTGCCACCCAAAAGCGCGATAGACCGCGTTGAAATCGTAGCAGCTTTCGATTGGCGTCTTTTAGAAAGGCATTGTGCTGCCAACTGATCACGGGGGTCTTAAGACGCTGCCCGACGCGTTGACCAATGAGTGTGGCCTGGGTCAGAGAGGTCCATATAACATCGGGTGTGTCACGCTGGAGCACCGCCTTGAGCCAGCGATAACCGGCGACATGCTGCGTCTTTGTCAGCGGCGCCCGGACCATCCTTACGCCTGCTGCCTCCAGCGCAGGAACGGCCAGATCATCCCGCTCGGATAGCGCGTAGACCGTCGTATCAATGCCGTGCTTGCGAAGCTCCGCAACGATACGCGGGATCGGATATTGCGCGCCACCCGCTTCCAACGAATTGATTACATAGGCGAGCTGCACGGGTTGTCGCTCAGCCCCAGGGGCGGGGCTTGCGGCCAAACGTCGGTCGCGGTTCAGGGTCGACGCGATTGGCAGCGTGTGCCTCCGTCATGCGCGAGGGTGGCCGCGATGAAGTCCCGACACGGCCGCCCGCATATTTCACGAGCGCTTCGATGCGTTTCTCGATCGGTGGATGTGTCGTGAAAAGTCCCGCAATACCGGTGCGTGGATTGTATAGCGCCATCTCGCGGACTTCGTCGGGTACACTCGCCATTTCGGCATTTCCGCTGATCTTCTGCAGTGCGCGGATCATGGCATCGGGGTTCTTGGTCAGTTCAACAGCGCCCGCATCCGCCATATATTCGCGCTTGCGGCTCATCGTGAAACGAATGAGCAGGGCGATGACATAGGTCAGTGCGACGATGGCGAACGCCACCACGATCAGCACACCCGCGTTACCGCCACCACTGCGCCTGTGATGTTCAGACCGCGCGAAGTTCACCCGGAACATGTTGCGAAAGATCATTTCTCCAACAAAAGCGAAGATGCCGACAAAAATGACCGCGATGATGAGCATGCGCACGTCCTTGTGCCGAATGTGGGATAGCTCATGCGCGATGACGGCTTCCAGCTCCTCGTCGTCCAGCGCATTCATCAGCCCGCGCGTCAGCGTCACCTGATAGTTATCGTTTCGGATGCCAGATGCGAAAGCATTCATCGCGGGCGTTTCCATGACCATGAGCTTGGGTGTCTGCAGCCCGCGCGAAATGGAGAGGTTCTCCAGCATATTATAGGCGCGCGGCTCCTGACTTTGCGTGACGGGCTTGGCCTTGGTCGCCGCATTGATCATGGCGTTGTGACCGAAAAAGGCGACGCCGAACCAGGCCGCGGCTCCGCCCAAGGCATAGGGTGCGGTCGTCGGCAGCTGTTGTGCCGCCATGGTCAGCCCTTCCTCAACGGTCGTACTCCCTGTCACGCCCGCAAAGCCGATTAACAGACCATAGAAAAGCACGAGAAGAAGGACGGGGAAAAACCCGAGCAGCAGAACGCTGCGCAGGTTGTTGTTCCAGATATGGGTGCGGAGGCCTGTGGCTTCGATCAGCATGGCCCGGTGCTAGTGCTAACCCGTGCCGAAATCGACAACCGGAGCCGTCATAAGTTGTTCGCGCCCCTCTGGCGCTTCGAAGAAGTCGCGCTCGTCAAAGCCGAAGGGGCCGGCAACCAGCACGGCAGGGAACTGCTCTCGGCTGGTGTTATATTCTTGGACGGAATTGTTGTAGAAACGGCGGGCCGCCGCGATCTTGTTCTCGATATCCGACAGCTGATCCTGCAGCTGCAGGAAATTGGTGTTGGCTTTCAGCTCCGGATAGGCTTCGGCCAGTGCGAAGAGCTTGCCGAGAGCTGCCGAGAGCATGCCTTCCGCTTGGGCTTGTCCGCCGACCGTGTCCGCAGACACGGCGCGATTGCGGGCTTCGATGACTTCGCGGAAAGTGTCTTTTTCGTGTGCGGCGTAGCCTTTGACGGTATTGACCAGCTGCGGGACGAGGTCTTGGCGCTGCTTCAACTGCACTTCGATATCGGACCAGGCTTGGTTGGTCGTCTGCCGCAGCGCGACGAGACGGTTGTAGATAGTGATCAGGAACAGCCCGATCGCGACGACGGCACCGAGGATGATGAAAATTGTGGTCATGGATGGCTATTATGTCGCAGCGGACTTCGCCGCAAGCGGTTAACGGGTCACCAGTCCCGGAAAGGCGATGAGCAGTCCGATCAACGCGAGCTGGATCGCGATGAATGGCAGCACGCCGCGGTAGAGATGGCTCGTCGTCACTTCGGGCGGGCTGACCCCGCGAAGGTAGAACAGCGCGAAACCAAAAGGCGGTGTGAGAAAGCTGGTCTGCAGATTCAGCGCCATGACGACGCCGAGCCAGACCGGATCGATCCCGGCGGCGAGCAGCGGCGGCGCGACCAGCGGGACGACGACGAAGGTGATCTCGATAAAGTCGAGGAAGAAGCCGAGCACGAACATGACCGCCATGACTAGAGCAAAGGCACCCCATGTCCCGCCCGGCGCGTGTTCCATCAGCCGCGCCACCATCTCGTCTCCGCCCAGCCCGCGGAAGACGAGGCTGAAAACGGTTGCGCCGATCAGGATGGTGAACACCATGGAGGTGATGCGCAGGGTCGAGCGAGATGTCTCTGGCAGGGCGGAGCGGCGCAGGCGGAAAAGCGCTGTGAGGACTCCGACAAGACCTATGAGCGCGAAAAAAATCGCAAGGCCCATTCCCGCACGCTCCATCACGCTCCACTCGGTTTGGGCGACACGAAGGTCTACGCCCGTAAGGTCCAGTGCGACCAGTGCGAGCAGGGCGGCAGCGCCGAGGCTCGGCCAGTCAAGCTTCGCTCCGTCCGGCTTTGACCGCGCGGCCGCGAGTAGCACTGCACCCAGTGCCCCGAGCGCCGCGCCGCGGGTCGGTGTCGCATAGCCTGACAGGATCGAGCCGAGCACGGCGACGATCAGCAGGATCGGCGGGCCCATTGCTTTGGCCGATTTCCATAGCAGGGTCTTTGCATCCGTTCCCTCCGGCCAGGGTTGGGCGGGCGCTTTGGCCGGGGTCAGCACGGCGGTGGCGAAGATGTAGAGCGCATAGGCACCGACGAGGATCAGCCCCGGCAGGATTGCGCCCGCGAACAGGTCTCCGACCGAGACCACGGCGTCCGTTTCAAGCCCATAGCTGCGTTGTGCCTCTTGGAATGCATTGCCGATCTGGTCGCCGAGAATGACGAGCACGATGGACGGCGGGATGATCTGGCCCAGTGTGCCGGA
>CALDUL010000093.1 GCA_937923575.1 uncultured Algimonas sp. | reverse complement strand
CAAACTAGCACGGTTCTTGCAGTGCACTCCGGTAATGTCTTTTTCACGTCCCTTCAACGGAGCTTTCCGATGACCAAACGCGCACTTCTGATGGCTGGGGCCAGCCTCGCCTTTGCCGCGCCCGCCATGGCGGGTGGCCCGGGCTACCCGGCCTACACACCCGATCTGGTACCGCCTTCGTCCAATCCGGGCGAATGCTATGCCCGCGTCCAGGTGCCTGCCCAATATGAAACGGTGAACGAGACGGTCATCACCAAGGAGGCCCACACCAAGATGCACGTCGCCCAGCCGCAGCTGCGCTCCCGTCAGGAGCAAGTGATGGTCAAGGAGCCGAGCGTGCGCTTCAAGGTCCGCCAGCCCTCCTACCGATCAGTGTCTGAGCAGGTGCTGACGCGCCCGTCCTATGAAAAGCTATCCGTCTCCCCGCCGTCCTTCCAAACCGTGACCGAGACCATCCAGACCTCGGCTCCGCGCCTTGTCTGGAAAAAGGGCAATCCCGGTGAACTCGCCCGTCAGGGCTACACCATCCACTCCACCGCCGATTCCGGCTACCGCGGCCAGGGCTATGCCAGCACGCAGAGCTACGGTGCTCTCGGTGGTGAGAAATGCGGCGCCATGTGCGAAATCTGGTGCCTGGTCGAAGAGCCCGGCGAGACCAAATCGGTCACTCGCCAGGTCATGAGCAACCCCGGCTCCGTGCAGCGCACCCGCGTTCCGGCCGTCTATCAGACTGTCGTCAAACAGGTCGTCGCGGATCCAGGTGGTGTCGAGGAGATTCCGGTTCCGGGCGAATACCGCTCGATCACCGTGCAGGATATCGTCAGCCCCGGCCGCGAAGCACTGATCGAAGTGCCGGCGGAATACGGCACGGTTCAGACCAAGCGCCTGATCGCGGATGAGCGCTATGAATGGCGCCGCGTGCTCTGCAAGCCGGGCACCCAAGGCTACTCCGCCCCGGCCACCAGCCACAGCACGACGACCTATAGCGCCCCGAGCTACACCGCGCCGACATATACGGCCCCCAGCACAGCCCAGGGCACGACCTATTCGCAGCCGAGCTATTCCAGCAGCACGGGCTCGACCGGCTATGTCGCGACCGACACGGCAACGTCCTACGAGTCCGGCCAGGTCTGCCGTGACCCGAATTGCCCCGATAGCTATCCGGCCGGCGGCAGCTACGGCACGTCGCACAGTGGCCGTTATTCGGGTGGCAGCTATTCGGGCGAAAGCTATTCCAGCTCCGACGCCTATGAAGCGGGCCGTGCGTCCAGCCGTCATTGGCGCAAACGCTCCCGCCGCTAGGGAGAGCCACCCGAACAGCAAGAAGCCCGCTCAGCCGAGCGGGCTTTTTTGTAGGCTGTTTCTAGACTGCGTCGCATTTTGCATGTCCGGCACGCTTCCCTCTCCCTTCGCTCACCCCGTGTTGCGACGCGGGGTCCAGCCGTCGTTCGGGACAATAGATTGAACATCGCACGGACTTGCCACCTGGACCCCGGATCAGGTCCGGGGTGAGCGAAGGGGAGACGCACTCGCACAAATGAAAAAGCCCGCTCGGTTGAGCGGGCTTCTCTACTTCGACTAGAGCACCCCTAGCTCCCGCGCGGCAGATCGTCCTGATCGATCAGCCCGTCGGTCGCTTCCAGCTCCTTGTTGAAATACTCCTTGGTGAGTTTGAACACCACCGGAGACAGGAAGATCAGCGCGATCAGGTTCGGCGCGGCCATCAGGCCTGTCAGCGTGTCGGCCATCAGCCAGAACAGATTGACGATATTGCCGACCTGGTCTTCCAGCGCGATGGCGGCAGCCGAGGCGAAGACCACGAAGATGTAGATCACGCGATACGGCAGAATGGCTTTTTCGCTGAACATGAAGGCCGCACAGCGCTCCCCGTAATAGGACCAGCCGAGGATGGTCGTGAACGCGAAGATGGTCAGCGCGATCGGAACCAAGTGACGGCCCATCTCGCCGTATTGCGCGGCGAAGGCCGACGACGTCAGCGGTGCGCCGGTGTCGCAACCCGCGGGCTGCGTGCCGGACATCAGCTGGGTCAAAGTCTCCGGGCTGGCCAGACATTCCGGCGCAACCACGCCCGAGGTCAGGATGACCAGCGCGGTGATGGTGCAGACGAACAGCGTGTCGATGACCGTGCCCAACATGGCGATCGTGCCTTGGTTGACCGGATCATTGTTCTGCGCCGCCGCGTGAGCGATCGGGGCGGAGCCTTGGCCCGCTTCATTGGAGAAGATACCGCGCGCGACACCCTTTTGCATGGCCAGCATCATCAGGCCGATGGAAATGCCCGTGCCCGCTTCCTGCAGGCCGAACGCGCTCTGGAAGATGGTGGCGAAGGCGCTCGGGACGGCGCCAATGTTCATGAACACGACGATCAGGCCCAACAGGATATAGGCGCCTGCCATGAACGGCACGACCTTGGACGCCACCGCGCCGATGCGCTGGATGCCGCCGAGAATGACCGCGCCCGCGCCCAGCGCAAGAACGGCTGCCGTGATCCAGGGCGAGAGGTTGTACTCGGAATTGAGAACGTCGGCGACCGAGTTGGCCTGGATCGAATTGCCCGTGCCCCAGGACGCGAACATGCCGAAGAAAGCGAACAGCATGGCCAGCGGCATCCACTTCGAGCCGAGACCGTTCTTGATGTAATACATCGGACCACCGACGCGGTTACCGTTGGCGTCGATCTCGCGGTAGCGCACGGCCAGCACGCCCTCGGCAAACTTGGTCGCCGTGCCGACAATGGCTGTCGCCCACATCCAGAACACCGCGCCCGGACCGCCGATAGCAATGGCAGCGGCCACGCCCGCGATATTGCCCGTGCCGATGGTCGAGCTCAGCGCCGTCATCAGCGCGGCGAAGGGCGATACATCGCCCGCATCGGTATTGGCACCGCGCTTTCTGAACAGCTGTTTGAAGGCGTAGGGGATCTTGGTGATCGACATGCCGCGCAGGCCGAGGGTCAGGAATAGGCCCGTCCCCAACAGAAGGGCGAGCATGATCGGCCCCCAGACGAAATTGTTTACGACCTGGATAATGGATTCCACGGACTATTTCCCTTCACGTCGCGCTATGACTGCGCGTCTCTTCGCGCCCATTTGCAGGGCGCGGGGTAAATTCGCAAGCGATACAACAGTTTTGAGCGTTCACAGCTGCCTCCGCCCCGGCTATGGGCGCGCACATGTTCGACTATCTCAAACCGCTCCCGGCCGACGCCATCATCGCCATGATGCAGCAGGCCAAGGCCGACACCCGACCCAACAAGATCGACATGGGCGTGGGTGTCTATAAGGATAGCTCCGGCGCTGTCCCGATCATGCGCGCGGTCAAGACGGCCGAGGACATCATCCTGGGTGAGGAAATGTCCAAATCCTATGTCGGTACGACGGGCCGGGCGGAGTTTCGCCGGCTGATGCTCGACATGGTCCTGGGCGAGCAGTTCCACGCGCCGCGCATTGCGTCGAGCCAGGCGGCCGGCGGCTCCGGCGCACTGCGTCTCGGCGCGGAGCTCATCAAATCGGCCGCACCCAATGCGACGGTCTGGGTCTCCGATCCCACATGGGCGAACCATATCCCGCTGATCAGCTCCACCGGGCTGAAGATGGACAAATACCCCTATTACAACCGCGAGACGCTTGGCGTGGAGTTCGACGCCATGCTCGCGCATCTCGACACCCACGCCGTGCCGGGCGATGTCGTGCTGCTGCATGGCTGCTGTCACAATCCGACGGGTGCGGATTTCTCGCCCGCGCAGTGGGACCGCCTCGTGCCCTTCATGCTGGAGCGCGAACTGCTGCCTTTCGTCGATCTGGCCTATTACGGTCTGGGCCGTGGTCTGAGCGAGGATAGCTATGGCTTGCAGCTTGTGTTCGAACACTGCCCGGAGGCGCTGGTCGCGGCGTCCTGCTCCAAGAATTTCGGCCTCTACAAGGAGCGCGTCGGCCTGATCGCCGTGCTCTGCCGCGACGAGAAAACGGCCCAAATCGCCCAGACCCAGTTCGGCGCGATCCAGCGCAAGCTGATCTCCATGCCGCCGGATCACGGCGCGCAGGTCGTCGAGCGCATCCTGGGTTCCGGCGAGCTCAAGCGGATCTGGCTCGATGAGCTGACCGAGATGCGCGGCCGCATGCGGAACCTGCGTGTGTTGCTGAGTGAGGCGCTCGACGTACAGGGCGGCGCCCACATCGCGCGCGCGGTGGCGGACCAGAACGGCATGTTCAGCACGCTGCCCGTCAGCGCCGCCCAGGCCGAAGAGCTGCGCAATGCGCATGCGATCTACATGACCAATAGCGGCCGCATCAATATCGCAGGCGCCAATGCGAGCAATATCCCGCATCTGGCCGAAGCGCTGCTGGACGTGCTGAGCTAGTCTTTAAAACTAGTCGAGTACACAGCTCGCCAAGCCTTCGCCGTCCACCACGCGTGCGCGCGCCTGCAGCGTTCCGGCTCGCTTGCGCACATAGTCACCAGGCGGGTCGACGCGCCATTTGTTGGGGCTGGGCAGAACAGACGCGAGCAGGGCGGCTTCGCGTTCAGTGAGTTCCGACGCGGCTTTGCCGAAGCGTGCCTGGGCGGCCGCCTCCGCGCCGTAGATCCCGTCGCCCCACTCCGCGACATTCAGATAGACTTCCATGATCCGGCGCTTGGACCAGGCCAGATCGATGAACAGCGCGGCGTAGGCTTCCGCCGCCTTGCGCGCATATCCGCCGCCGTTCCAGAGATAGACATTCTTTGCGGTCTGCTGCGTGATGGTGGAGCCGCCGCGCCTGCGCCCGCCCGACTTGTTGTCCTCGACCGCCTCCTCCAGCGCCTCGAAGTCGATCCCGCGGTGGCTGCAGAAACGCGAATCTTCCGCGCCAATGACAGCCCACACGAGATTGGGGCTGATCCGCTCGATCGGCTTCCAGTCCTTTTGCAGCGTCGTCCCATCGGGTCGCATGATCATATTTGCCGTGATCGGCACAGGGAGCACAGCATAGGCGAGCAACCAGATATGGCCCGCTATGAACAGCGCGAGCCCGCCGCGAAACACGCGCGTCCAGAGCCGGCGCTTCGGCGACTGAGCGGGCTTCGGCCGGCTGAGCTTCGCGCGCCGCTTTGCCAAAATGTCCGTATGAATCGCGATCACGGGCACGCCCTCGCATGGCGGATGTGTGCATGCGGCCGCTTGACCCGGCGCGGGCATGCGGCATTGTCCTCATAACGACCCGCAAAGGGCGATCTATCTTGGGGACATAACGTCATGCGTTCAATCATACTCCTGTCGACCGCTTTGGTTCTCGTCGCGTGCAGCGGCGCGGCGGCACCCGAAACCGACACGGCCTATCAGGATCAGCTGCAGCTCGCCCTGCTCGATGCCAAGCCGGGCGACGTCATCACCATTCCGGCCGGTACGCACAGCCTGGATCGCGGGTTGTCGCTGGCGGCAGATGGCGTGACCATTCGCGGTGCAGGCATGGGCAAATCGGTCCTTTCCTTCAAGGGGCAGATCGCGGGCGCGGAAGGTCTGATCGTGACGGGCGACGATGTGGTGTTGGAGGACTTCGCCGTCGAGGACACGATCGGCGACGCTATCAAGATCAATGACACCACCGGCGTCACTATCCGGCGCGTGCGGACCGAGTGGACGGGCGAGGCGAAGACCGAAAACGGCGCCTACGGCCTCTACCCCGTGCAGACGACAGATGTGCTGATCGACGGAGCGGTTGCCATCGGCGCATCGGACGCAGGCATCTATGTCGGGCAGTCCAAGAATGTCGTCGTGCGCAACAGCCGCGCCGAGCGCAATGTGGCGGGCATCGAGATCGAGAATACGCAGGACGCCGATGTCTATGACAATGTCGCGACCGACAATACGGGCGGCATTCTCGTCTTCAACATGCCGGATTTAAGCCAGCCCGGCGGGCGCGTGCGCATCTTCTCAAATGAGGTCTATGCCAATGACCGCAAGAACTTCGGCCATCCCGGTACGCCCGTCGCGTCCATTCCCGCGGGCTCCGGCGTGGTCATCAACAGCCATGACGATGTCGAGGTGTTCGACAACGACATTCGCGACAACCGCACGGCCAATATCATCATCAGCAGCGTCTACTCCTCCAACTTCGGGGACAGCAGTTTCTCCGACAGTTTCGACCCCTATCCCGACCGCATATATTTTCACGGCAACCGGCTCTCCGGTGGCGGGGACAAGCCGGACGGGCTGGAGTTGAAGGCGGCCAAGACCATGGTGTTCGGAATGAACGGCCGCTTCCCGCATGTGCTTTGGGACGGCTATGCGCGGGGCGACGCGGACATGCAGATCTGCATCCAGGACGAAGGCGCAGACGTGTTCAACGCGGACCTCGCTAACGAGTCCAAGAACATGCGCGTCGACAATGCCCCGCATGATTGCGAACTGCCGCGGCTGGGCGAAGTGACGCTGGGCTCGGCGCAAATGTCCGACGCGCTCGACTAGGTGCGGCGGCGCCTCGCCATATCGCTGCTACTGCCCCTTGCTTTGGGAGGATGCACGGCAGCCGCGCCGGACGCGCCCGTATTCCACGCGGATGCCAACCCGGCAACACTCTCCGAATGGGGCCTTCTGAGCGTGGATCGCGGCCACCTCGTGCCTGTCGCGGGCAATGTGACCTATGCGGTCAATGCCCCGCTCTTCACCGATTACGCGCACAAGCTTCGCACGGTCCATGTGCCCGAAGCCGCGAGCGTCCGCGACGACGGCTCGCTCGACTATCCGGTCGGCACGATCATCTCCAAGACCTTCTACTACCCCGGCGAAGGCGCGAAGGTGCGCAAGACGGCGGACGCAAATTCCGGCGCGATAGAGCTGGCCAGCCACCGCCTCATAGAGACGCGGATCATGGTGCTGCGCGAGGCGGGGTGGGACCCGGTCAGCTATGTCTGGCACGATGACCAGTCTGAGGCCACGCTGAAACGCACCGGCGCCGTCGTGCCGCTCTCGCTGGACGGGGACGACTTCGCCTATGTCGTGCCGAATGAGAACCAATGCGCGGGCTGCCACGCGACCAACGCCACGACCGGGGAGCTCCACCCGCTGGGCGCGACCGCGCCGCAATTTTCCGACCGTGGCAAGATGGTGGTGGAAGGCGTCATGCGTCCGGGCGTGTTCACCGCCGTCGCGAACTATCTCGACGAAGATCTCCCGCTCGACACGCGCGCGCGCGCTTACCTCGAAGGGAACTGCGCACACTGCCACAACCCGGTCGGTCCGGCGGATACGTCCGGGCTCGATCTGTCGCTCTCGGCGACCAGCGATCTCGTACTCGGCACCTGTAAGCCGCCCATTGCGGCAGGCTCGGGCACGGGCGGGCATCTGTTTTCCGTCGTGCCGGGCGATCCCGACCGCTCCATCATGCCCTACCGCATGGCGTCCACGAACCCCGGCGCGATGATGCCGGAGCTAGGGCGCTCCCTCGTGGATGAGGCCGGGGTCGCACTCATTCGCGACTGGATCAGCGCCATGGAGGGTGACTGCGACAGCTGAGCCGCACGCCGTAATCTGCGCAATCTTACAGACGTCTTTATCAGGGATTTGGGAAACGCCTTTCATGGACCAACACGATCACGCCCCCGCACTGCAATCGCTGACCGAACGCCACATGGCGGCGCGCGTGTTGGACACGGGCGAATACGACATCGACACCCTCTGGCAGGCCTATGAGCGCGACGGCTATGTTGTGGTCGAGAACGTGCTGGACGCGGACGCGCTCGCGAAGATCCGTTCGGCGCTGGAACCCCATCTCACCAAGACCGGGCGCAACGACTTCGAGGGTTTCAAATCCAACCGCGTCTACGCCATGATCGAGAAGCAGCCGGAGGTATTCGGTGCGCTCGCAGCTCACCCGCTCGCGCTGGCGATGGCAGAGCGCGAACTGGGCGCGTCCTGCCTGCTGTCGGCCATGCTCGCCATCCGCCTGCTGCCGGGCGAAACCGTGCAGGACTGGCACTATGACGACGAGCAGATCATGGTGCCGCGCCCACGCGCGAGCTACGGCGTCTCCGCCTTCTGGGCGATCAGCGATACGACGGTGGAAAACGGCGCAACGGAAGTCATTCCGGGCAGCCACCTCTGGGGTACCGAACGACCGGGCCGAGAGCCTGCGGACGCGATCGCCGTGCCCATGGCCGCCGGATCGCTCATGCTGGCAAAAGGCACGCTGTTTCACCGCGGCGGCGCGAACCAGACAGACGAACCCCGCCTGATCATCACTCCGCAATACTGTCCCGGCTGGGCGCGCCCGTTAGAGAATATGGGACTGGCCGTGTCACAGGAGACCGCCGCCCGCCTGCCCAAGCGCGTGCGCGAGCTTATCGGCTACAATATTCACGCCGCCTTCATGGGCTACGTCGATGGCCAGCACCC
>CALDUL010000092.1 GCA_937923575.1 uncultured Algimonas sp. | reverse complement strand
AGCACTTATAGTACAGATCGAACTCCACCGGGTGTGGGTGCATGGCGACGCGGTGGACCTCTTCCATTTTCAGGTCGATATAGGCGTCGATCTGGTCGTCGTCGAAGACACCGCCGGCCTTGAGGAAGTCACGGTCGCCGTCGAGGGCTTCGAGCGCCTCGCGCAAGGACCCGCAGACCTGCGGGATGTTCTTCGCTTCGGCTGGGGACAGCTCATAGAGGTCCATATCCATCGGGTCGCCCGGGTGGATCTTATTCTTGATACCGTCGAGACCCGCCATCAGCAGCGCCGTGTAGGTGAGGTACGGGTTACCGGCCGGATCGGGGAAGCGCACTTCGAGGCGCTTACCGTTGCGCGACGCCGTCCAAGGAATACGGACCGACGCGGAACGGTTACGGCTGGAATAGGCCAGCATGACCGGGGCTTCGAAGCCCGGAACAAGACGCTTGTAGGAGTTGGTCGAGGCGTTGGCGAAGGCGTTGATGGCCTTGGCGTGTTTGATGACGCCACCGATGTAGTAGAGGCAAGCATCCGACAGGCCGGCATAGCCGTCACCGGCGAAGAGCGGCTGTGCGTCTTTCCAGATCGACATGTGGACGTGCATGCCGGTGCCGTTGTCGTTGTGAACGGGCTTGGGCATGAAGGTCGCTGTCTTGCCGTAGGCGTGGCTGACCTGATGGACGATGTATTTATAGAGCTGCATGTTGTCGCCCATGTTCACGAGCGTGTCGAACTTCATGCCAAGCTCATGCTGGGAGGGTGCCACCTCGTGGTGGTGCTTCTCCGGCTTCAGGCCGAGCTCTTCCATGATGGACAGCATTTCGGAGCGCATGTCCTGCTGGCTGTCGATCGGCGGAACCGGAAAGTAGCCGCCCTTTGGACCGGGGCGGTGGCCCATATTGCCGCCCGCATATTGCGTGCCGGTGTTGTAGGGGCCTTCGCTGGAATCGAACGAATAGCCGGTATTCTGCTGGTCGGTGTTCCAGCGCACGTCGTCAAAGACGAAGAATTCGGCTTCGGGGCCGAAATAGACCTGGTCGCCGACATTGGCCGAACGCATGTATTCCTCGGCCGCCTTCGCCGTGCCGCGCGGGTCGCGATTGTAGGACGAGCCATCGTCCGGCTCCACGATGTCGCAGAAGATCGCCATCGTGTCCTGCTGGAAGAAGGGATCCATCTTTGCGGTCGATGGGTCGGGCATCAGCACCATGTCGGATTCGTTGATGTCCTTCCAGCCAGCGATGGAGGAGCCGTCGAACATCGTGCCGTCTGCGAAGATGTCCTCATCCACCAGATCGGAGTGGAAGGTGACGTGCTGCATCTTGCCCTTGGTGTCGGTGAAGCGGAAATCGACGAATTTGATCTCTTCGTCCTTGAGCGTCTTCAGGACGTCGTTTGCGGTAGTCGGCTTATCGGCCATGGTGGGTCCCCTTTGATAAGGTAGTTGAGCGGTCGGGTTTGATAATGTGAGAAAGGCCGGGCGCGAGCCCGACCTTGAATGACGTGTGTCGGCGCGTCCTAGAGAGCGGCGTCGCCATTTTCGCCGGTCCGGATGCGGATCGCCTGGCTGACATCGGAGACGAAGATCTTCCCGTCGCCGATCTTGCCCGTCTTGGCAGCCGTCTGGATCGCTTCCAGAGCCGCTTCGACCTGCTCGTCCGCAACGACCAGTTCCAGCTTCAGCTTGGGCAGGAAGTCGACGACATATTCCGCGCCGCGATAAAGTTCGGTGTGGCCCTTCTGGCGGCCGAACCCCTTGGCTTCCAGAACCGTCATGCCCTGCAGCCCGATAGCCTGCAGCGCCTCTTTGACTTCGTCGAGCTTGAACGGCTTGATGATGGCTTCGATCTTTTTCACGGTTGTGTCCCTCGAGGTATTGGCCAGGATTTTGGCTTGAGCGTGAGCTGTAAGCCTTTGCTGCGCGGCCCGCCCTCCGGAGTCGAGACGGCGGCGCGCAGCACTGTGGGCGACGTAGCACAGCCGCGCCGGGATGCACAGTGTTTGGGCGCGCGCACAGCGCCTCGCTGCAAAATAGTGCGGCCTTCGAGGGCGCATTTTTCGTTGCGCGGCGATTCCCAATCGTTAAGCCCGAACTATCCGCCGGATCCGGCTGACCAGACCCCCGCTATGCGCGCGTTCGCGACTGCAGTTCGTGTGTAGGGGAGATGGCCAGTCGACGTTCCAGGCCAACCGGGGTGCGCAGGCGGACACCCCTATCATAGCGCGGGGGCTGATCCTCGCGCCTGCCGTTTCCTCCCCGGCCCGTTCGCGACTGCAGTTCGGCCCGGTTCACACGGACTGCCCCATGCCCAGCAAGAAGCTCACCCCGCGCCCGCCCAAAAAGCCTTTCATCACGGATGAACAGGCGCTGCGGTTCCACTCCCATCCGACGCCCGGCAAGATTTCCATGCTGCCGACCAAGCCGATGGCGACTCAGCGCGACCTCTCCCTCGCCTACTCCCCCGGCGTCGCGGTTCCGGTCGAAGCGATCGCAAAGGACGCGGATCTGGCTTATGAATACACCTCCAAGGGCAATACGGTCGCCGTGATTTCCAACGGCACGGCCATCCTCGGCCTCGGCAATCTCGGCGCGGCCGCCTCCAAGCCGGTGATGGAGGGCAAGTCGGTTCTGTTCAAACGCTTTGCCGATATCGACAGCTTCGACATCGAAGTCGAGGAAGAGGACGCGGATGCGTTCATTGAATGCGTCGCGCGGATCGGCAACAGCTTCGGCGGGATCAATCTCGAAGACATCGGCTCGCCAGAGTGTTTCATTATAGAAGCCGCACTGCGCGACCGTGTCGACATTCCGGTTTTTCATGACGACCAGCACGGCACGGCCATCATCGCCACCGCGGGACTGATCAATGCGTGTCACCTGACCGGGCGCAAGTTCGAAGACATCAAGCTGGTGCTCTGCGGCGCAGGTGCGGCCGGGCTGTCTGTGCTCAACCTCGTCAAGTCGATGGGCGTGCGCGACGAAAATACCATCGTGGTCGACAGCCGCGGCGTCATCTACCGTGGGCGCACGGAATATATGGACCAGTGGAAAGCGCCCCACGCGGTCGACACGGACAAGCGCACTCTGGCGGAAGCCATGGAGGGTGCGGACGTCTTCTTTGGCCTCTCGGCCGCCGGGATCGTATCGCCAGACATGGTGGCGAGCATGGCGCCCAATCCGATCATCTTCGCCATGGCGAACCCCGATCCGGAAATCACGCCGGAGGACATCAAGTCCGTCCGCGACGACGCCATCATCGCGACGGGTCGCTCGGACTATCCGAACCAGGTCAACAATGTGCTGGGGTTCCCCTATATCTTCCGGGGTGCGCTCGACGTTCGGGCGCATAATGTGAACGATGCGATGAAGCTCGCCTGCGCCCATGCGCTGGCCGATCTCGCGCGGCAAGACGTGCCGGAAGAAGTCGCCGCCGCCTATCACGGCAACCGCCCGAAATACGGCCCCGAATACATCATACCTGCGCCGTTCGATCCGCGCCTCATCAGCGAAATCCCGCCCTATGTCGCGCAGGCCGCCATGGACACGGGCGAAGCGCGCGTGCCGATCGAGGATATGGACGCCTACCGCAAGAGCCTCGCGCGTCGTCAGGACCCGACCGCCGCTATCCTGCAGGGCATCACGGCCTCCGTCGTCGAAGAACCCAAGACCATCATCTTCTCGGAAGGCGAGGAACCTGCCGTCATCCGCGCCGCGCAGGCCTATCAGCAACGGGGCCTCGGCAAGGCCATCCTCATCGGTCGCGAAAAGCCCATCTACGACAATATGAAGCTGCTCGGCATCGAGAAGCCGGAGAGTCTGACCGTGCTCAACGCCCGTCTGTTCGACCGCAATGCGGAGTTCACCGAATATCTCTACAATCGGCTGCAGCGCCGCGGTTTCCTGCGCCGGGACGCGCAGCGCCTCGTCAATAATGACCGTAACGTGTTTTCCGCCCTGCTGCTCAATCACGGCCTCGCCGACGGCATGGTGAGCGGCGTGACGCGGAGCTACGACGTCGTGCTGCGCGATGTGCGCATGGTGCTCAACCACCGCCGCGGCGAACGCACTATGGGCGTGTCGGTCGTGGTCAATAAGCAACGCACGCTGTTTATCGCCGACACCAATATCACCGCCCTGCCGACCTCCAAGGACCTCGCCGACATCGCGGAATCAGCCGCGCATTTCGCGCAGACCTTCGGGTTCGAACCGCGCGTCGCCATGCTGTCCTACTCGACCTTCGGCAATCCCGTCGGCGAACGCATGTTGAAAGTCCGCGAGGCCGTCGCGATCCTCGACGAGCGCGAGGTCGATTTCGAATATGAAGGCGACATCGCCGCCGACGTCGCGCTCGACCCGCTGCACCAGCTGACCTACCCCTTCTCGCGCCTGACAGACGCCGCCAATGTGCTCATCATGCCCGCCATCCACAGCGCCTCGATCTCGACCAAGCTGCTGGACAGCGTCGGCGGCGCGACCGTATTGGGGCCGTTTCTGACCGGTCTGGAGAAGCCGGTGCAGATCTGTAAGCTGGGTTCGACCGCAAGCGAAATCCTGCAGATGGCGACATTGGCGGCCTACGCCCCGGGACATGAGGGTTAGGGCGAGCAAGCACAACACTATCAGAGCCAGCCACGAAAGACGCTAGCCACATATTTCCAGCCCGGAACGAGACCGATCCGATCCGATCGATAGAGGTTCGGTGTGGGAAATGACGGCGCCCCCTGACCGGTTTGCGGTGCCAGCATCGACTGTATTGTCGAGTTCCATGACCTTCTCCTTCGCGCGCCAGATGGCGACGAAGCGCAGACGACGCTCAGCGATGAAAGACGCGAGCCAAGCTTGCCACGAGAAGGCTCCGTTCCGGGGTGCAGGACTATGAGGCCGCGCGGGCTCGCTATTGCATGACCGTGCTGCGCCTTTTCGCTTTCCCTGCAGGGCTGCAACGGGCAAGGCCCGGCGCGTGGATACTCCTCCAGACATTGATAACGCCGCGACGCCCGTCGCTGATCCGTCAGGCGCCAGGCTGTCTGGCGCAAAGCCGTCTGGCGCCAAGATCGATCTCACCCAAGGTCCGATCCAGGGTCACATCTTGCGGATGCTGGGTCCGTTCTCCATCGCCGTCATCGCGCTGATCTCGACCGGGCTGATCGATAGTTTCTTTCTCGGCAATCTGGGCGGAGAGGACAATCCCAAGGCCGGCACGATCGCGCTCGCCGCGCTGGGCATTGCCTTCCCGCTGACCTTCCTCGGCAATAGCGCCAACATCGGACTGGGTGCGGGTACGAGCTCGGCGATCTCGCGCGCGCTGGGCGAAGGCGACCTGGAGCGGGCGCGCCGCCACTCCGCCGCCGCCGTGCTCTTCGCGCTGCTGGTGATGAGCGTGCTGGTCAGCCTGATGATCGTCGCCATGCCGACCGTCACGTCGTGGATGGGTGCGCGCGACGAGGTCCGCACCGAGGCGCTGTCCTATCTCGCCATCTCGCTGCCCGGCCTGATCATCACGGCAGTGGCGAGCATGTGCAACAACACGCTGCGCGCCCACGGCGAAGCGCTGCTTCCGAGCTCCATCATGATCCTGGGGGCAGTCCTGAACATGATCATCGATCCGTTTTTGATCTTCGGCATCGGCCCCTTCCCGCGCATGGAAGTCGCAGGCGCGGCGCTGGCGACCGTGATCGGCAATGGGATCGGCATGATCTACGGCCTGTTCCTCGTGCGCTATGTCCGGCGCGCCATCGACTTCTCCGGCATTACACTGGCCACGCTGCGCCGCGCCTGGGGCACGATCGCGGCCGTCGGCGTACCGGCCATGGGCACGAATATGATCGTACCGGTCGGCACAGCACTCGCCGTCGCGGCAGTCGCACGTTCCTTCCTCGGCGATCCAGGCGGTCTGAACGCCAGCGAAGCCGCCGTCGCCGCCTTCACCCTGTCCATGCGGCTGGAGCTGCTCTCCGTCGGTCTGCTCTATGGTCTGTCCGCCTGTATCGGCGCGGTCACCGGACAGAATGGCGGCGCGGGTCGCTCAGACCGGGTCGAGGAGACCTTCCGCGTCTGCTACCGCATCTGCATTATCTGGGGCACGGGCATGGCCGTCGTGCTCGCGCTTGCCGCCCGCCCGCTGGTCGGCATCTTCACCAATGACCCCGCCGTGGTCGAAATGACCGTGCCCTATTTCTACATCGTGCCGATCACCATCTTCGCCTATGGCTTCGTCTTTGTCTCGGCCGCTGGCTTCAACGCGCTGGGCCGCCCGCTCTATGGGCTGGTATTCACAGTGATCCGCTCGCTCGTGCTTTACGCGCCCGGCGTGGCGATCGGCGCGCATCTGGGCGGCGTGACGGGGGCGTTCATCGGCGTGGCCGTCGCGAATATCGTCTCCGGTTTCATCGCTCGCTACTGGTCGCTGGCAAAAGCGCCGATGACGGCCCGCAAGACGTAAGAGTTCATGGCGACGGGTGAGTGAGGGCACTCAATCCCGGCGCACGGCCTCCGCCGCGATCGTCCCCAGAATATAGACGCCCGCCATGACGACCCCGCGCACGGTCCCGCTGATCTTGCTCACCCCGATCCGCTTGCGGTAGCGGGCGGGGACCTCGGCGTAAGGGACGCTTCGCTTGAGTGCGCGCACCTGCATCTCCACCGTCCAGCCAAAGGTCGGCGCGCTCATATCCAGGCTCTCGTAAGCGTCGCGGCGCACAGCCCTGAACGGACCCAGATCGGTAAACCGCGCGCCCCAGATCAGCTTCATCAGCCAGCAGGCCAGCGCATTGCCGAAGCGTTGCTGCGGCGTCAGCGCGCCCGGCTCGCGCTCACCCAGCGCGCGACTCCCTATGACCAGCTGCGCGCTACCGTCGCGAATGGGCGCAATCAGCGCAGCCATATCAGCTGGGTCGTCCGAGGCGTCCGCGTCCATGAAAACGATGATGTCGTCGGGCGCGCGCGGCGTTGTGCTGGCTGCGTAAGCCGCCATGCAGGCGCGGCCATAACCCGGCTCTTCGACACGCACGACGGTCGCGCCAGCCTCTCGCGCCGCCTCGCCCGTGCCGTCCGACGAGCCATTATCTGCCACGACCACTTCGGTCACGAAACCCGGCAGGTTCTCGATCACGCCGACGATAGACAGGATTTCGTTACGCGCAGGGATAAGGACGATGACGCCCCGTTCGTTCTTCATTGAATCAGTCACGTGTTTGCCTCGCCCAACCGATCAATCCCAGCACGATCGGAGCGCCGTACCAGAGCGGGACCAGCCCCGCCGTGTACCAGATATACTCCCCATTTTCGCCGAGCCAGAAGCGTCCGTAATAAGCGCAGGCTCCGATGAACAGCGCACCGATCCAGAGCTTCGGCGCAAAGGGCAGCAGCGCCGCGATCCAGACCAGATACCACGGATAGCCAGTCGGGCTGAGCAGGATCAGCGCCGTCGTCAGCCCCAGCATGTGCAGCGGGATGGTCGGCTCTTCGCGCGTCTTTCTCAGCCCCCACCAGAGCGACAGCGCGATCAGCACCGCCGCGGTCAACATGCGCGCGAGCTGCCCAGGATCGTCCGCGAATGAGAGCGCCCAGCGGATTACGCGGAACAGAAAACTGCTGTTCACCCAGCCGTTCGAGTAGGCCGCGAGCCCGGAGCCCTGCCCCGCCTGCAAGATCATTGGCGCGAGCAGTACTGCGCTCAGACTTGCCACCCAGAGCGCCAGGAGCGCCATGCGTACGGGCCGGCGCCACAGCATGCGAAACGCGACGGGCGCAAGCAGCAGCGGCCAGAGCTTCACGCCTGCCGCGAGCGCCAGCATCGCGCCCGCCAAAAAGGGCCGGGTCTTCAGCCACAGCACGCACCCGACCAGCCCCGGAACCAGCAGCACATCCATATGCAGCCCGGAATAGGTCGTGACGATCACCACGGGATTGAGCCAATAGAGCAGCGCCAGGGCTTGGGGTTTCCCCCACGCCGACAGCGCCGCCAGCATCAGCGCCAGCCCGGCCAGCTCGACCACAGCGAACACCAGCCGCAATCCGTCGCGCTCGAACGGCGCAAGGTGATGGGCCGCCGCGAAGGCCGCTTGCGCGACCGGCGGGTAGATCGTGGTCAGCGTCGGATTGTTGATCCCGCGCACCAGCGCCGGGGCCTCGCGCGACAGCAGGGCGAGCTCTGCCAGTTCTGGCACCGACGCCGTTCCGGGCTTTGCCGCCGCGCTCACCTGCGCTGGGCTGTAGCTATATGGGTCGAGCCCATGCGCGACCACCGCCCCGTCCCAGAGATAGCGCCGGTAGTCGTCTTCATAGACTGGCGTCGAGCCCGCAAAGAGCACGCGCAGCACGGCACCAAAGACGAGCAGTCCGATCAGCGCCACCCGCACCAAGGCCGCCCCGCGCAGCCGCAACATCAACCAGAACCAGGCGACGGACGCCGCCAGCAGAGCGCTCACCAGCGCCAGCACAGGATGATCCGCCGTCGTCGTGCCCGGCGCGAATTGCACGGAGAGCACCCGCACGACAAAAAGCGCGGCCCCGATGAGAGCCGCGCCGATTAGCAGGCTCCGATCGACGGAGCCGGGAGTCTGGGCTTGGTCCGTTATGACTTCAGCATGCAGGTGCCATTGTCCTGCGGCACGGTGTTGGCGGGACAATTGGTGGGCTTGCCGATCATGGCTCCGCCCGCCGTCATGCTGTCCTTGGCCATCATGGAGTCTTTCGCCATCATGGAATCCTTGGCCATCATGGAATCCTTGGCCATCATCGCGTCCTTCTTCATTGCCGCCTGCTCGGCCTTCATCCGTTCGGCTTCGGCTTTCATCGCGGCCTTCTCCTCCCGCTGCTTCTTGCGCAAGTCAGATGCGGCGCGTCGATCTGACTGGCTTTGCGGATTGTATGTGCTGCCGCTGTTATATTGCGCGTGGGCGGGCGCGGCAAAGCAAAGTGCGGCGGCGGCGGAGACGAGAAGAAGACGGGTCATGGAAACATCCTGAATAAGAGGGTTGGCTGTGATGACCCGTCATCCAACGCGCCGCCGGACCTCGCAATTCACGAAAGTGAGCCCCGCGCACACATCCGCGTGAGCCATTATTGAGCCATCCTTGAGCCAACACTTGGGCCTGTCATTTCATCGCGCGGCACTTGACGAAACCGCCCACCCGGTCCAATGCCCGCCCGCCCCAAAGCTGTGCGGCTGTGGTGGAATTGGTAGACACGCCAGATTTAGGTTCTGGTGCCGCAAGGCGTGGAGGTTCAAGTCCTCTCAGCCGCACCACTTTCCTGACATGACGAGTTGCGTAAACCTCAGAAAGTATACGGGAACCCTCACCTAACCTCGGATTTCCTGCAGTTTCCTGCGCGTCTCGTCAAATTTTTTGACGGACTTTAGGGTCAACAGGACCGAACGAGAATGCGGTCGATTCAGCGCCCCGATCAGTATCTGAAACTTCGCGGTGACACGTGGTATTACGTCCGCCGCGTCCCCAAAACCGCTTTGGCGAAGGAAGGACGCAGCCAAATTTGCCAATCGCTCGAAACCGACAGCCGCAAGGTCGCACGTCAACGCCGACCAACGCCGACCAACGCTGGAACGAGATCTCATCCGGCAAGTTCGGCACACCTAACCTACGGCGGTCATGCTCGACTTGCGCCAGCGCAGAAGCGTTTGGCTTCACTGACGAGTGGGTGAGAAAGCGTATCCTTGCACCCGGCGTGTTCAAGAACCTCAACCGCGAAGCCGCGCTCATCTGCTACGCTTTTATCGAGACAGGTTGCCGACCCAGCGAAATCGCGAACATCCTGCCGGAGAACATCGAGCTGGACGCCCAAGTCCCACACATCCCCATCCGCTCGACCAAGGCCCGACAGCTAAAGTCCAAA
>CALDUL010000091.1 GCA_937923575.1 uncultured Algimonas sp. | reverse complement strand
GGCGTCGACACGATCGATCTGGGCACCAACGCGGCCTTCGACACGCTCGCGGAGATCACGGCTGTCGGCAGCCAGGACGGCAATGACACGGTCTTCGACTTCGGCAATGGCAACACGCTGCGGCTGGCCAATGTCTCGCTGACGAGCCTCACGGCGGATGACTTCGGTCTGCAAAGCGGCACCGCCGCCGCAGCGCCAAAAGCCGAAGTGCAACCCGTCTCCGAAGTCGAGCCCGCCCTCGACCTCATCGACGCCACCGCAATGTTCGACGGACCGTTCTGGACGCTGGTGGACGAGGTGTGGCTGTAGAGGTGCTCCCCGGATCACCACCTCGCTCGCATCACCATCTTGTATGTGACGCGGGGGAGGGAGACACCGGGCTTCTTCTCGGCTAGCGTTCGGATATGGGCGCAAAGGACAAGGGAGCGAGGCGTGACGGGCAAGCGCCTGCGCCGTCGCGTGTGCTGGTGGTGGACGACCACGCGCTGACCCGCGCCGGAGTGGAGCTGCTGCTCTCTCGCTATCCGCAATTCACGCTCAGTGCCATGCTCGATCGCGGCGGTGACGTCGTGGAGACGGCGGAGCGCCTCGCCATCGACATCGTGCTGCTCGATCTGGACATGCCCGACATGAACGGCGCGGATCTTCTGGCCGAACTGACCGGACGGCTCGACATGCCCGTTGTCGTGCTCAGCGGCAGCACCCAGCCCGGCCATTACGATGCGGCGAGGCGGCTCGGCGCGCTAGGGCTCGTGAGCAAGGCCGATAGTGGCGATCATATCATCAGCGCGCTGACGGCCGCCGGGCAGGGACAGCCGTCGATCTCCCCGACTGTCTCGCGCGGGCTCAGCCACCACCACGCACCGACGATCGCGCTTTCCCCGCGCCAACTCGCCATGCTGCACTTCCTGCGCTCCGGCCTGCCGAACAAGGAGATTGCCTACCGGCTGGGCATCGCGGCGCCGACCGTGTCGTTTCATCTGGCGGAGCTCCGGCGGAAGCTGGGCGCACCGGACAATCGGACAATCCTCGATCGCGCGCGCGCGCTGGAGCTGCTCTATTAGGACTCTGCCAGATCCGGCGTGTGGCTATTGGAGGACGACTGCGCGGCGCGAAGACAGGGATGGTGAGCCATTTCCAGTGCCAGCGGTTTGACCAGCATGAGCGGCGCCTGACCGGATATTCGTCGGCGCATTTCGGGCCGGTCGTCATAGCTGGCCATGATCAAGATCTGGCCATCCGGTAAGGCCCGATTTTCCTGAGTGCCGCCCAGATCGGCATCGCGCAGCTCGGCTTGGATGAGCGCCCCATCCAGCGCCTCCACTCCGCACGGCGTCAACGTCGTCGGCACGAGCGGCAGCCGCAAGGTTGCCAGCGTTCCCTGACCCGCGGGCGCCGCGCCGATATCCAGTGACCCGCCGAGCGCGTCCATGATGGCTTGGGTCGCTTGCACACCGGAGCCTGTTCCGGACGCGGCGCTCTCCCCGCGCAGCCTGCCGAACGCGCGCGCGTGAATGCGCGCGGCCGTGTCCGGCGCGATGCCCGATCCGGTGTCGCGCACGCGGATCAGAAGTTGATCGCTCTGCACCTCGGCCCGGACGTGGATATGACCGGTATGCGTGAACTTCACCGCATTGCCGATCAGATTGGACAGGGCGCGCGTCACCAGGGCGCGGTCGGTGATCACGATCTGGGTAGGATCATAGTCGACCCGCATCTCCAGCCCCGCATCGCGGCAGAGCGTCTCGTAGATGCGAGCGATGGGTTTGAGTAGCGGCTCTAGAGTCGCGGCTGAGAGCGCGATGAACATGCCGGTGCCGGATGTCTGCAACGTTGTCATGGGCGTCGACAATGTCGTGCTGACGATGTCCTCCAGATGGCCAGCCGAGGCTTCCAGCAGCGAGGCGAGTGAGCTGTCCACCGTCTCCCCTCCCTCGACATAGGCAACGGCGCTGCGCAGGGCGGAAACGACCTGGCGGCTATCATGACCGGATGCGTGCAGCAGGGAGTTCTGGTCGTCGATCGTGGCGAGCGCGGCGGCGCGCTCCTCCGACAGGCGCTGGGCACGTTCGGAAATCTCCAGTCGCGATTGCAGCGACTGGGTGAGCTCGGCTTGCGACGCGCGGCGGTCGAGCTCGATCTTGCGCACATAAAGCCCGAGCGCGAGGGTCGCCATGACGCCCTCGAACAGACCGATCGGCCCGGCCCAGTGCCAGCGGATCGGCAGGTTCGGGATCAGCCCGGCGGAGGCGACCGCGGAATAGACGATAAACAGTCCCAGGCTCCCCCACGCCAGGATCAGCGGCCAGTAATTCCGGTCTAGGCTCAGCGTGGCGCGAATGCCGACAAAAGGCAGCACCAAGGCGCTGACCGCCGCCGTCACCCACGCGCCCGCGAAAATCGCTGCGCGTATCGGCTCGCCCCAGAGCGGGCGGAAGAGCGACAGTATGATCACGGCCGCTCCGCCCCAGACGACCGCGCGCAGCACGAGATCGAGCTTGGGTAGCGTGCGCGGCGTGTTCAGGAACTGCCGTCCGAACTGCGCCATGAAAGCCGCGAAAGCGGCGCGGGTAATATCGCCAAAGGCCATGGACAGGCCGGGCGCTTCTGGAAACAGGAAGATGGTGGTGTAGCCTTCCGCATGGACCGTGTGGAAGGTGAAGGCGAGTTCGGCCGCTGCCAGCCAGGCGAATTCACGCTTGCCCGTCAGGCCGAAGAACAGCGCATTGAGCACGATCAGCACCAGCGCACCGATGACGACGCCCGACACCAAGGCGATGTTGGTGCGGCGGTCCGCAAAGAAACTGCCATAGGTCTGGATCTGGATCGGCATATAGGTGGAGTTGTCGGACAGAAACTCGATCACAACGGTGCGCCGCTCTCCGGGCTCCAGGGTGAGCTCGGTGGAAAAGGCTTGATAGGTCCGTAAATTGCGGCGCGATGCGCCCGCTTGCGCGCTGTCGAGATGGACGATGCTCGAGGGTGTACCGATGGCCGTGTCGAAGCTGGAGATGCGGATAGAACGCAACGCGCCGCGTCCCGTCGTCAGCACCCAGGTCCCGGCGCGTTCACCGGAATTGGAAAGCGGCAGGGTGAGCAAGATAGGTACACCTTGCGTTCCGAAATGGATGGTTTCGCCTGGCAGCGCCTTGAGGCTGTCGAGCGGCTGATCGGAGGCGGGATTGCGCGTGAAGCGAATGGACGGCGCGACGGGCGGGGCGTCCCGACCCGAGACGAGCTGCACGTCCGGCGCCGTGTCAGTGGGCGCGAGTATGCGTCCAGCTGTTTGCGCATGTGCTGCTGGCAGGACGCTGCAACACAGCGTCAGGCTGGTCATGAGGCAGATCATGATATGTGTGATGACCCGGCTCACCCTGCTCCCACATTCTGCCTTAGATAGCTGTGGACGTGCGATTTGCCCGCGGCTTGATCCGTGTGCTGCAAGATTTAACACATGGCAATACGGCTCGGGTAAGGGCGTAGACCCGCGCGCTCCACCCTAAATTTATTCAGGGTGGAGGGAGGCTCTCTCAAAACATAAGCTCATGAGGCCGTGAACACCTTCACGGCCATTCGGGGCGCACGGAGCACGGGGACGGCAAGACCGCATCCGTGCTCCGACCATCGAGACGCCCTGCATCTTGGCGCACGGGGCAGGCTCATGAAAAAAACACCATTCGACGCGTTGAGCGATCTGGACCTCGAAGGCGGTCTGAACGGTATCGAAGCGGCTAAGCCCGCGCCCCCACCGACCGAGATGGCGGGACCGGACATCTTCGGCACCGACGGCGACGACAACCGTGAGAATGCGCTGCGCGGGACGGAGAATGACGAGACGATCCGGGGTTTGCAGGGCAACGACGTCATCTTTTCCTCAGGCGGCAGTGACGTCATCGATGGCGGAGAGGGTACGGATCTGTTCATCGCCTCGCAGGGCGGCATCGGAGTCGATTTCAATCTGGCCACGGGAATGGGTGCGCGTCGGGGCGTCACGCTCGACACCATGGCAATCACGGCAACGCAGGCTCTCATCGACGCCTTTGAGGCGGGCGCGCTTTATCTCAATATCCACAGCGGCTCGCATCCGTCGGGCGAGATCCGTGGGCAATTGGAAAACCCGGCCGACGACCGCTTCTTCGCCGATGGCGCGCGGAGCATCTTTTTTGACATGGTGCGTTTGACGGGAGACCAAGAGGTGCCGCCTGTCGATACCGATGCGACCGGCCTGGCGAGCGTCTTCATAAATATCAGCGCGGCCGGAGCCATCACGACGCGGGTGGTGCTGGACGCGACAGGCCTTAGCTCGGCCTCGATCACCTCCGCGCATCTGCACAACGGGCAAGCGGGCGCGAACGGTCCGGTGCTGGTCGATGTGCTCGGCGCGCCGGATGTGGTGCTGACGGACACGAACGACACCCAGATCCTGATCGACATCGAAGACCTCACCGGGTCGCAGGCGGCTGACAGTCTGGTCGGCGATTACGCGGTCAATGAGTTTCGCGGACTGGGTGGCGACGATTTCATGGACGGCGGCGCGGGCGCTGACCGGCTCTATGGCGGGCTCGGCGATGACGAGATCCTGGGTGGCGACGGCAATGACGACATCCGCGCCGATCTGCTGTTTGGTAGCGCCATAACGAGACCTGATCGGTCCCAAGGTGGCGATGATGTCGTGCGCGGGGGCGACGGCGACGACACTATATTTGGCGAATGGGGCGATGACACGCTCTACGGCGATACCGGCAACGACCAGATCTATGGCGGAATTGGTGCAGACACGATCTATGGCGGAGACGGATCGGACCAGCTTTTTGCGACAATGAATGCATCGGGCCTGACGGTCGGTCTGGCACGCGCCGGGATTCCCACGGATCGCGATCTGGACATAGACCGCCTGTTTGGCGGCGACGGAAACGACGGCTTGTCGGGCTATGATCGCGACGAACTCTTCGGCGAGGCGGGAGATGACTACGTCATCATCTACGGCGCTGCGAATGTCGACGGCGGCGCGGGCGACGACGTTCTGAATATGGAGCTGTTGAACCCGGGCGGATTTGTTGATGCGGGGCGAAGCTACGATATCGATTTCACGCGTTTGTGGACGGAGAATGCGGGCACCATCACGGTCAGTGATCCGACACCTGCCTTTGTGGGTGGCGAACGCTACGTTGCGACCGTCACCAATATCGAGGACATCGGCGATCTGAGACTGTCGGACGGCGATGACCGTGTCGTGTTTGGCGAGGCTGCCGACAGGGATGGTCGCCTGAGCATCGATGCAGGCAATGGCAATGATTTCATCCAGGGTAGTTCCGTCATCGACACCATCTTCGCCGGCGCGGGCAATGACGAGATCTATGGCGGCGCGGGCGATGACAATATTCGCGGCAGCAGCGGGGTCGATCTGATTTTCGGCGAAGACGGAGACGACACGATCGATGTCGGGGAAGTCCAAGGCGGCAGCCAGTTCACCGAAGCCGATATTGCGCATGGCGGCGACGGCGACGACGTCCTCACGGGCGGTACCGGATCGACGCTCAACGGCGATGCGGGCGATGATCGCTTCCGGCTGGACGGACCCGTCGATGCCAATGGCGGCGAGGGGTTCGACACGGTCACCATCTGGCTCGGCAATCGCGGATTGGACACCGATTTCCAAATCCTCGAAGGCACGCTGGATCTGCGCCGCACGCCCGTCGACGGCACGGCAACCATGCAGCTGATCGGGCGCGAGCGGGGCCTTACGGAAACGGTCGAGTTCAATGGCATGCTGACCGGCATGGAGAGCTATAGCGGGATCAATCTGCAAGGCGCATTCTCGACAAATGTCATGTCCACGACGGTCTTCCTCGGCGACAATGTCATCTCCGGTTGGGTCAATGGCGGGCGCGGTGACGACACGATCACGGACGGCGATCTCGGCAATACGATCTTCGGAGCGGACGGCGAGGACACGATCTTCGGCTTTGGTGGCGATGACATACTGCGCGGCGACCTGCAGGCCGACATGCTGGACGGCGGCGACGGCGACGATGAGCTGACAGGCGGAGAGGGTGGCGACACGCTGACCGGCGGAGCGGGCGCGGACAGCTTCTTCATCGCGCTGAACCAGGGCGACGTCCAGATGGACGGCGACACCATCACCGATTTCGAACTGGGCGACCGCTTGATCATCAATCCGGTCGGCGAGGCGGAATTTCTCGGCACAGAAGTCTTCACAGGTCGCGCCAACCAATTCCGCGTCGAGCAGATGGGCGACGATCTGAAGCTGTCGGTCGATACGGATGGCGACGGCGTGGCAGACGAGACCATGTTGCTGCGCGGCGTCAGTGCGGAAGGCTTCACGGCGGAGGCCACCAGTCGCGGCGGCGCGAACATGCAGGAATTCTACCTTTCCAATTCGCTGCAGAGCACGGGCGATGGTCCCGTCATCGGGACACGCGGTGTGGATTTCATCACCGGGTCTGACGGAGATGACGTGCTCTCGGGTCTGGCAGAGAACGACGTGATCGACGGCGGTGCGGGCGATGACGACATCACGGGCGGGCTGGGCGCGGATCAGCTGACGGGCGGCGCGGGCGCGGACACCTTCCGCTTCAATGCTGTGCCGGACGAGGCGGGGACCGAGTTCGCCTTCGACGTCATCACCGACTTCACGGATGAGGACCAGATCGTCCTCACATGGGAGGGCGCAGCGGCGCTGAGCCTCAGCACGCGGGGCAGCCCGCGCGAGGGGACCGTCACCGTGCTCGATTTCGGGACATATATCGCGCTGTTCATTCCCCAGGAGAGCGAGGACAGCCCCGGCTTCACCATCTTCCGCGAGATCAGGCTCGAAGGCTTCTCCGGCACGCTGCAGCAGTTCAATCTCGTCGGCGACAGCATCGTGCTGCGCTCCGAAGTGCCGGACGATTTTGCCGGCAGCGCGGCGACGACCGGACTGCTGGCGCTCGACGACACCCCCGTGTCCGGCCAGCTCGAGATCGAGGGCGATGCGGACTGGATCGCATTGGACGTCGTGGCCGGGCAGACCGTGCAATTCACCGTCACGCTCGACACATTGGACAGCGCAGGTCTGCGCCTGTTCGACGGCAATTCCGCGGAACTGACGATCGACGCGCCCTCCTTGGACGCGCCAGTCTTCGATGCGGGCACGAACAGCTTCACCTTCAGCTACACATTCGAGACCGCAGGCCGGAACTATATCGAGGTCATGGCGGACGCTGTCTCTCCGACAGATGTCGGCACCTATAAGGTTTCCGCCCTGTTCGACCCGGTCCAGATCGGGACAGAGGTGGACGATGTGCTCACGGGCAGCGATGCGCAGGACCGCCTCATTGGCGGTGCCGGCAATGACACGCTGCTGGGGCGCGGCGGCAACGACGTGCTGATCGGCGGTATGGGCGACGACATCATCGACGGCGGCGACGGCGTGGATACGGTGGACTATTCCGGCAGCGCGGAGTCTGTCGCAATCGTCGAGACGAACAATGGCGAATATTCCAACGACGTCGAGGGCAATCGCGATGTCTTCACCAGTATCGAGACCTTCGTGCTGTCCGGTCTGGACGACACATTCATCGCCATGTCGGACAATACACCCGCGATCACGGTCGACGGCGGGCTGGGCGATGACCTGCTGCTCGGCGGGGGCGGTCAGGACACATTGCTGGGCGGCGAAGGCGATGACGATCTCGCGGGCTATGGCGGCTTAGACAGCTTTGACGGCGGCACCGGTTTCGACCGAATCGGCTTCCTGTTCGAGGGTACGCAGCAGGGTATCGTTGCGGATCTTCGCACGCGCACAATCAGCAATGACGGCTTTGGTAACACCGAGACATTCACCGGCATCGAAGGCTTCGGCAGCGGCTCGCGTTTCGTCGACCGGTTCGACGGCAACGAGGGCGACAACAGTTTCATCGCGGTCGGCCTCGGCGACGTCATCAATGGCTATGGCGGCAATGACCGCATCGAGGCACGGGGCGCGGGCGAGTATGACGGCGGCGCGGGCGTGGACCGGCTGGAATGGCAGCTCTTAGACCGACGCGCGGCGGAGCTGGACGGCGAGGGCCGATTCCAACTGGACCGTCGCGCCTCCGAGCTAGTGATCGACCTCGACCAAGGGCTGATCACCGACGACGGTTATGGCGGTTCGGGCACGATCAATTCCATCGAAGCGCTCGTCTTCTCCGGAAATTCTTTCGAATTCGGCCTACGCGTCACAGGTTCTTCTGCCGATGAGCTGCTGCAAGTCGAGGGCTTCAGCGAGGCCGAGCTGGACGGCGGCGCGGGCAATGACCGCGTAGTGGGCGGGCGGTCCGATGACGACCTCTTCGGCGGCGCGGGCGACGACTATCTGGAAGGCGGCACAGGCGACGACCAGCTGACGGGCGGCGCGGGCGACGACGTCATCAATGGCGGCCCCGGCTGGGATGCGGTCTATCTCTCCGGCGATCTGGCGAACTACACCATCACGGATAATGGTGACCGGAGCTACACCATCGTCGACAATGTCGGCAGTGACGGCACGGACATCGTGACCAATGTCGACATCATCATCGGCGCGGACGACCAGGACTTCGAAATTCCGGACAATCCAGTCGTCGTCACTGTCGCAGACGGCAGCGCCACGAATTTTGGCGACATCTACGCCGTCGTGGAAGCCTCCATCGTCGGTGATTTCAGCTACACATCGGTGACCAACGGCGCGGCGAGCGGTCAGTTCACCCTCGACGGCGTGACATACACCGTAGAGCAGGTCGGCTCCGGCTTTGAGACAGTTCAGTTCGGCGACGCGACCTTGCTGTCCGCCGGGATTGCGACGCAGTCGATCTATTCAGTCGACGGCGTTGAGATCTTCCGCCTCGACAACACCCTCACCAATTATGCAACCTTCGCCAAGACTATCGCGGGCGAGTTCGACGGGACAGACACGGATGCGTTGGAGAATGCGCTGTTCGCGCTGGATTGGGTGTTCAATCTTGGATCAGGCGACGATGTAACGGATGCGCCGCGGTTCACCTCGGACGGCGTCTTCATCAACTTCGCGGGCGATGACGTGTTCAATGGCGGCGACGGCGATGACCGTCTCTTCGCAGGCTCCGGCGACGATATCGTCAATGGCGACGCGGGCGACGACATCCTGATCGGCTCCATCGGTGACGACATCCTCACGGGCGGCGAGGGCGCGGATCTATTTTTCTATGACGGCACCGTCGGCACGCGCGAGGGCGACGTCATCACGGATTTCAGCGACGAGGACCGGCTGGAGCTATTCGCCGTCAATCTGTCGTTCGATTTCATTGGCGAACGTGCGTTCTCCACCGGCCTGCAGGTCCGTTCCGAATTCGACGGCATCGATACGCGGGTTACCTTCAGCTACGGTAATATCGACTTCCCCACGGAAACGCTCACCCTGACAGGCGCGGGCGTGCTGGAACTGCATGAGGTCGATGGCCGCCAATTCCTCATGCGCGCCGAACAGACCGAAGGCTCCAAGGAGAACGATACTCTGGTCGGGGCGGAGGACGACGACATCATCAGCGCGGGCGAGGGCGATGACACGGTCTCTGGCGGCGGGGGCAATGACCAGCTCTTCGGCGGGCAGGGCAATGATGTGCTCAACGGCGATGCGGGCGATGACCGGCTGAACGGCGGAGAGGGCCAGGACAGGCTCAGCGGCGGTGACGGCGACGATGTGCTGACCGGAGACAATGGCCAGACTGCCGGCGGTGGCTCTGGCTTGGAGGCCGAGCTGCCAGACGGCGCGACCATGGAGGCAGACGGCTCGGAGAACGACGTACTGCTCGGCGGCAACGGCTCTGACACGCTCATAGGCGGCGCCGGCAATGACACGCTTTTTGGCGACAATTTCACCTCCGTCGCGGCAGATAGCTTTGAAGCACAGCTCTTCCGCGCCTATCAGGCCGTGTTCGACCGCGCGCCGGATGTCGGCGGCTATGAGGCCTTTCTCGCCGCGCTGCGCCTCGGCAACCTCACCCAGGAAGACGTGCTCACCGATTTTGTCAGCAGCGGCGAGTTCCAGGACACTTACGGCGAGCTGTCTGACCGCGGCTTTGTCGAGCAGCTCTACCGCAATGTTCTGGACCGTGAAGGCGACGTGGGCGGCGTGAATGCGTTTACGGCGGAGCTGGAGGCCGGCAATCTGACCCGTGCGCAGGTCGTCCTGCAATTCGCCAATTCCGCAGAGTTCATCGGCAGCTCGACCTTTGCTGCGGCCGCCTTTGCGACCTCGGTTGTGATCAATCCGTTCGAGGCTCAGATCTTCCGTATCTATCAGGCGGTGTTCGACCGCGACCCCGATCTCGCCGGCTTCGAGCTGTTTATCGGCGCGCTGGAAATCGGACTGTTGGATGTGGCCGGGATCACCGCGCAATTTGTCGCTAGTCAGGAGTTCCAGGACACTTACGGCGAGCTGACCAATGCCGAGTTCGTGGAGCTGCTTTACGACAATGTGCTGCCGGGCAATGAGGACCCGAACGGTCGCACGGCGTTCACCACGGCGCTCGCGGACGGCACGCTGACCCGGGCGCAGGTCGTCGAACAGTTCTCGCAGAGCTTCGAGTTCACCCAGGCCACAGCCACTGATGCGCTGGCTTTCAGAAACACGGTCTTCACCGACAATCAGGATGTGCTGATCGGTGGCACGGGGAACGACGTCCTGTTCGGCGGGCGCGGGGCGGATAGCTTCGTCTACGCATCCGGGGCCGACATCGTCCGCGACTTCGCGCGCGGCGTCGATACTCTCGACGTTTCCGCTCTGGGCGAAGACTTCGACACGCTGGAGGAAATCCTTGCGGTCGGAACGCAGGATGGCGGCGCGGCGGTGTTCGACTTCGGTTCGGGCAATACGCTCACGCTCGACAATGTCTCGCTGACGAGCCTCACGGCGGATGACTTTGGGCTGAGCGGCGCCGTCGGTGCGGAAGCGCCTGCGATAATCGACATTTCCAAGCCGGAGATCGATCCCATCGCCGAGACCGCCCCTGCAGCCCTGGCGGCGAACACAGTCGTCGATCCGCTCTCGGGACAAGAGGTCACGCTGGACCCGGTCTCCGCCTACCGGACGGAAGACTGGATGCTGGTCGAGATCGGGGACTGGGAGATCGCGTAAGGCACCTCGCATTTTTTCTTACAAGTTTTCCAAGGATCGTTCGCTGGGCTACGTCTTACCCATAGATGAGCTCGAAAAGCACCACAGACGCGCGGGATGAAGACCTTGCGGCGCGCGCGGCCCGCGGGGACCGGACGGCGTTCCGCACCCTGCTGGAGCGCCATTACGACCGGGTGTTTCGCACGGTCTATAGTGTGCTGCGCCACCGATCAGACGCCGAAGATGTCACCCAGGAAATCTGGGCTGCCATGCCGCGAAAGCTTCAGAGCTGGCGCGGCGATGCGCAGCTGACCAGCTGGCTGCACCGCATCGCGATCAATGCTGCGCGCGACGCGCTGCGCCGGGCCGCGACCCGGACCCGAACCACGGCAGCTTTCACCGAAGTCGATGCACTGTCGCGCGGCGCCGACGCCGACACCCACGACCGCCTCGCATGGCTGCAGACCGCGCTGGGTACGCTCTCAGATGATCTGCGCATGACGGCCGCGCTGACGCTAAGCGACGACATGACCCACGCCCAGGCCGCCGACGTGCTCGGCGTGGCCGAAGGCACCATCGCATGGCGCATGAGCGAAATCAGAAAGCAGCTGCGCAGTCTTGCAGCCGATAGAGATACGGACAGCACGGGCAAGGAGGCTCTGGCATGAATGAGAACACCGAAAAGCTGGCCGCCGCTTTGCGCGATCTGCAGCCGTCGGATGACGCCCGCACGCGCGGGATGAGCGCCGCCATGGATGCATTCGACGCCGCGTTTTCTGAGGAAACTGCAAACGCATCCCAAGGATCGAGCGCCGAGCCGCGTCCTATGGCTGAAACACACGGGCCGTCCGGTGTGCGAGCCCTGGGAGCGAAAGCCATGAGCAACATCCGCGATTTTTTCACCGTCACCCCCCGTAACGCCATGATGGGCGGCAGCTGCGCCGCCGCGCTGATCGCTGCCCTTCTGGTCTTCCGCGCGGAGCCGGGATTATACGATTTCGAGCAGGCGGTGGGGACACCGCAGATCGTGGAAGCCGCCGAACTCGAAACTCCCGACGTGAGCAAGCCCGTGGCCATGCATGCGGAAGAGCCCGCGTCCGTGTCGGAGCCTGCCGCGGTCGTGGACCCCGCCCTTTCTGTTAAGGTCGAAACCGAACGCGTAGAACGTTCCGCCAAAAGCCCTGTCGAAAGTCCGGTGGAGGTCGAAGCGCCGCTTGGTACCGACAGCGCTCCTGTCCTCGCCGAGACCATGCCGACGGTCGCACCTCCGCCGCCCACTATCGAGCGCGGTTCCGGCGGCGACGCCGAGGCTCGCTTCTACAGCCCCGCCTCGGTCGCCAAAAGGCCGCGCCTGTCCACCCGCGAGAAGAGCGCATCCGCCGTGCCGTCCGCTTCCAGTGACGCCATCGTGGTCACGGGATCGCGCGCGGCGACGGGTGACGCGGGCACCTATGTGTCGGGTTCGCACGGCCTGACGGCGGAGTCGGGTGCGTTCTCCAGCAAGACGATGTCCTCTCCCGCACCGGCGGCCGTGGCGGAGCTGTCCGCCGCCGCGCCCGAATTTGGCGGCGAACTGCGTGGCGAGTCCGGCGAAGTCCGCCGCGTGCTCAAGACACCCGCCAGCACGGTGGAGCGTGTGGTTCCGGCGGTCACGAAGACGGAGACCCGTCGCATTGAGAATCCGGACGGGACCTATGACACTGTCACGGAGAACATTGTCGTGCAGGAGGCATCAACCGAACTGGTCGAAGTTCCACCTGTCTATGAGGACATAAGAATACCGTCCGGGTACACGTTGAAACGCGTAATGAAGACACCCGAACGAACCGTCGAAAGAGCTGTTCCTCACTTGGGGCGCAACAAGACAGTACGTGTCCAGAATGAGGACGGCAGCTGGAGCACCGTCACAGAAGTCCCGTCAGAGCCACGCGTGACCATGCAGACGATTACGATTCCTGCCGTGTATGATTATGTCCTCGTACCACCAAAACCCAAGCCACAGCCCGAGCCGCAATCCGGCCAGCTGACGGCGGGTGATTATGACGATGTGCTCAATCCCGATCTCTACAAGCTCTACACCGACCGGATGTTGCAGGGTCAGCTCCGCGGCAAGGACCTGCCCCATATCGATGCCAACCGCCGCATCTCGGTCAGTGTCGAGGACCGGCTGGGTCGCCCCGTGCCGCTGGCCGACATCACGCTGACGGGCGCCGATGGCTCGCGCATGTTCCCGCTGAAGACGGGCGCGGATGGCCGAGCCTATCTCTATCCCGGCTATGACGGGCTGGAGCGCGGCACAAAGATCGAGGCGAGCGTGAACGGCCGCACCGTCTCGCGCACCATCTCGGACACATTGATCGGCGCGGGCGGCGACATGGCGTTGACGCTGAACACGCGCGCGGACGCTGTGCAGAGCATGGACCTGCTGCTGACCATCGACGCCACCGGCTCCATGTCCGACGAAATGCGCTATTTGCAGACCGAGCTGCAGGCGATCCTGGGCCGTGTCGAGGCCGCTCATCCGGGTATCGATATCCGCACGGGGCTGGTCGTCTACCGCGATGTCGGCGATCAATATGTCGTGCGCGAAGTGCCGTTCACCGACGATCTGGAGGCGTTCCAGGAACAGCTGATGGCGCAATCCGCGGGCGGCGGAGGTGACACGCCCGAAGCCATGCACACGGCGCTCTCTACCGGTCTCGACATGGACTGGCGCGACGATGCTCTGAAGATCAACCTGCTGGTCGCCGATGCCCCGCCGCATGACCGCCATATCGACGAGACGTGGGACGCGGCCCTGCTGTCACGCACGCGCGGAATTCACATGGTGCCGCTCGCGGCCAGCGGTGTCGACAAGACGGCGGAATTCGTCATGCGCGGCATGGCGCAGATCACGGCGGGTCGTTACCTCTTCCTCACGGACGACAGCGGCATCGGCAATCCGCATGCGGAGCCGACCGTCGATTGCTATGTGGTGACGCGGCTGGACGGGCTGGTGACGCGCGTGTTCAGCAGCCTGATCGGCGGAGAACGCGTCGAACCGCGCCCCGGCGAAGTCAT
>CALDUL010000090.1 GCA_937923575.1 uncultured Algimonas sp. | reverse complement strand
ATGAGTGACAAGCCAGACGGCGTCGGCAGCCTGATCCAATATAAGCGCGACGGGAACGTCGCCATAGTGACGCTCAACCGCCCCGAAAAGCGCAACGCCGTGTCGCCCGAACTCGCCGAAGCGCTGGACTGGGTGGTCAAGGATGTGGAGGCAGACGACGCCGTCTGGGTCGCGATACTGACGAGTTCCAATGACAAGACCTTTTGCGCGGGCGCGGACCTGAAAGCCATCAGCGAAGGCCGCGGACACCTGCTCTCGACCAAGGACGGCGGCTTCGCGGGCTATGTCAGCGCGCCGCGCCGCAAGCCGTGGATCGCCGCCGTGAAGGGCTCCGCGCTTGCGGGCGGCATGGAACTCGCCCTCGCCTCCGACATGGTCGTCGCCGACGAGAACGCCCGCTTCGGCCTACCCGAGGTCAAACGCTCGCTCGTCGCGGCGGCCGGTGGCGTCCACCGCCTCCCGCGCGCCATACCCCGCGCTATCGCCATGGAGATGGTCGCCACGGGCGACCCGATGAGCGCGCAGGCCATGCACGGTCATGGTCTCGTCAACCGCCTCGCCCCGCTGGACGGCGTCATGGACGAGGCCATGTCGCTCGCCAAGCAGATCTGCGCCAACGCACCGATTGCCGTGCGGGAATCGCTCTCCGTCACGCGCAAGGCCTTCGACGCGACCGACGAAGAGCTGATGAACGAAGGCCAGCACGCCTTCGGCCGCGTGGCGCAAACGGAAGACATGCAGGAAGGGCCGCGCGCGTTCCTAGAGAAACGTGCGCCGGAGTGGAAAGGCAGATAGGCGCCACCAATCTTATTCTCGCTTGACGCACCCCCTAAGGCTGCGCTGATTTCTAGGTAAGGTGGAGGAAAGATATGGACACGTTTTTCGATTATTACGACACGCTTGATCTGGAGCCCTCCGAGGCACAGCTTGTTGCCTTCGCCGAGGCAGTGACGGCTGAAAATTCACGGATCAACGCTATTGCCGAAACACCAACCGATTTCGATGATTTTTCGGACTTTAAGAAAAGCGATGATCGACTCTTCACTGTTGTAGTTCCCGGTGAAGCCCGGGAGGTGGTGGCCTACCTGGCGATCCTGAGGATGAGGTCATCGCAACTGGTCGGCGCTGGAGCACGTGGGATTTCCAACATGACATTAGCGGCTCGGAAGCATGGGATCGCTATGTGGATGCAGGTGAAGAAGTGGGTAGCGGCGGAGGTGGAGATGCAAGTGATGATGCCCACAGCTGCAGTTCAGACGGCGCTCAATCTGATGGAGAAGCAGCTTCAACGGGTGATTCGCGCGATTCTGCGGCTCAGGCTGCTGCTGCTGACATCGCTCAGGGAATGGAAGAAGATGGTGGCGGCAATGAATGGGGCGCAGTTGTCATCAATATGAACGGCGAGATTGTAAACGGACCAGCAGTTGCAGGCGGACCGAACGGAACCAGCTGGGATGCCATGGTTAATGCCGCCGTTAGCAGATTTGGTCCGGGCATAATTCCGAATATAGTCGGTTCAGTGCATAGTCACCCTACGATTAACGCGGGCGATGAATACGTTGATGGAGATGGCGTGACACGTACACATACAGAGGAGTCTGCTAGAGACACCAACGCCGCCAATCGTTTTCCATCAGGTCCTGATTGGTCTGCGGTTAGAGAGAACTATATCGCTTATGGAGTCGGCGGGGCAAATGGTGGGCAGTTTAATCCATCCAGCACATACGATATAAATGATTTTACCATTTATATTGTTGGACCAGACGGAGTGCTTAGAGAATACGAGTACGATCCAGACGGCACTAATCCAGGTGTCGGCGGTGGCGATGCCGAAGCATCTGATGCAGCAGCCGCAGCCGGCTCATGTTAAAGGCCTTTGACCTTGCAGCTTAAACTCGTGCATATTTTAGGGTCGGTAGTCTATGCTGTATGGTTAGCGGCCCAATCTGAAGCGGCTTTTGCGAAACCTAACAGTGGGAGCAAGGCTCCTTCAAATCTCTTTGATCACGAGAACCCCTGGCTTGAAATCTCTTTATCTGAGATGAATACTCCGCAGATCAGTTCAATATTCAGAGCGGCAGTCCGATGTGCAACCCATTTTGGGAATCATCACGGCTGCGACTCGCCAGAGGTTTGGTTTCAATTCAAGGGCCGAACTGTCGTGGACGCTAATACCTGCCCCACGCTTGAACGCGATCTTTTGGATGTACCGATTGGCTTCGCATTCTCTGGAAAGAAAAACCGCGCGAGGGTTGGAAAGTTCAGAACCGAAGGCACAATCATCAAGATGAAGATGTCCAACAGAGTTGCAGTCAGCTTTCCGGAAGGATTTGTCCCATCGCCAGAAGATTTAAGCGCTGTGGCGAAACTACAAAACTACGGCTCATCTTTTGTTTACTACGGCAGCGATGACGAGGAGTTAGGCGCTTGGGCCAAACAACTGCTCGAATCAGCTATCATTTGTAGCGACTCATAGAGTTGGTAGGCAGGCAGTCCGGCGCTGACTTAGACTACTTGACCCACGCGCCCCGCACCCCACATCCCGGCCATGTCCGACACACCCCGAAATCCCCTCACGGTCTTCACGGTCGGCGGCTCCGACGATGCGCTCGCGCCGGTGCGCGGGCGCGCGGTGAAGCTGCCGACGGCGCTGCAGACGGCGCTGGCCGATCGCTACCCCGAAACCGTCGCACGGCTGCTTGGCGAAGCGATGCTGATCGGCGCGCTGGTTTCGCGCTCGCTGAAGTTTGACGGCCGACTCGTGGTGCAGTGCCACGGCACGAACACCGGCGCGATCTCTCTGCTGATGGCCGACTGCACAACGGCGGGCGACATTCGCGGCTATGCGCGGTTTGACGCCGATGCGCTGAAGTCCATCGAGCTCGACAATCGCAATCCCGGCGCGGATGTGCTGCTGGGCGGGGGCACGTTTTCCATGACCATCGACCAAGGCCCGGACATGGATCTGTACCAGGGCCTGGCCGCTATCGAGGGTACGGCACTGTCCGATTGCGCGGAGCATTTCTTCGAGCAATCCGATCAAATCCCGACGATGATCCGTCTCGCGGTCGGCCAGGACGTCGGCGATGACGGCCCCGTCTGGACCGGCGGTGGCATGATGATCCAGCGCGTCGCCGAAGACGACGCGCGCGGCGGCACGGAAGACGCCTACCACGTCGCGACAACGCTGATGAGCACGCTGACGGACGCTGAGTTGATCGATCCCGATCTACCGAGCGAGCGCTTGCTCTTCCGCCTCTTCAACGATCTCGGCGTGCGCGTGCTGGAGACAAAGGACGTCTCGGCCGACTGTCGCTGCTCTCGCCAGAGGCTGGAAAATACGCTCAGGAGCTTCGAGCGATCAGCGCTGGACGACATGGCGGATGAGGACGGCAAGGTGCGCGCGACCTGCGAGTTCTGCGACGTTGAATATGTGTTCGAGGTAGAGGCGGTCAGCGCCTAACGAGAGCCGCGCTAGGCGCGCCAAAAGGCCGGCGTGAGCACCACCAGCGCCGTCACGATCTCCAACCGACCGACGATCATAGCGGTCAGCAGCACCCACTTCGCCTGCCCGGGCAGGCCCTGGTACGTCCCGCTCGGGCCGATTATGTCGCCGAGGCCGGGCCCGACATTTGCGACAGCGCTGCCTGCACCGGACCACGCCGTGACGGGGTCCAGCCCAATCGCGCCAAGCAGCCCGGCTGTTACCGCGACCGCAACGAAAAACACGAAGAAATAGGACAGGACCGAGTAGACGATCGCGTCGGATAGCGGCTTGCCCGCATAGCGCATCGGCGTGACGGCGTGGGGGCGGGGCATCTTGAAGAGATAGGCCCGCATGGCTTCCAGCGCGACTTGGTAGCGGAATATCTTGATCGAACAGGCCGTGCTGCCCGCGCAGCCCCCAATGAACATGAAGAAGAAGAACGCGCCGACGGCGGCCGGGCCCCAGCGCATGTAGTCAGCCGTGGCGTAGCCCGTGCCCGTCACGATGCTGATGGTGTTAAACGCGGACAGTCGCAGCGAATGGACATAGCCCAGCTCGCTGTCCTGCGCGCCGGAGACGGTCAGGATGACGAAGACGAGCATGCTCAGCAGCGCAATCGTCAACAGGAATGCCCGCACCTGCGGATCGCGGAAAGCCGCATCGAACTGCGCCCGGCGGACCATCAACATATAGACGCCGAACGGCAGTGCGCCCGCGAGCATGAAGACCATGCAAACCACATCCGCGCCGTCATCCATGAAGCCGCCCATGGACGCGTCCGACGTCGAATAGCCGCCCGTGGCAATGGTCGTCATGGCGTGGCAGACCGCGTCGAACCCGCTCATCCCCGTGGTCATGTATGCGGCCGCACAGGCGAGCGTCAGCATGAGATAGATCAGCGCAATCGTCAGCGCGATGGACTGCGCCTTGGGCAGGATTTTCTCGCCGACGTCCGAGCTTTCCAACCGGAACAGCGCCATCCCGCCAACGCCCAGCATGGGCAGCACGGCCATGGCCGTCACGATTATGCCGATGCCGCCGATCCATTGCAGGATCGCACGCCAGAGCAGTATACCCTTTGGCATGTCGTCTAGACCCGTCATGATCGTCGCACCCGTCGTGGTGATGCCGCTGGTCGCCTCGAACATCGCGTCGGTAAATGACAGCTGGATCGGATCGAACATGAAAGGCAGGCAGGAGAGAAGCGCCAGCACGATCCAGGAAAACACCGTCAGGACAAAGGCCCCGCGCGCGCGCAGATCCGGCACGGGCTGATAAGTCGTTGTCGCCAGGCTCCCGCCGACCAGCGTCGTAATCAGACCGGAGATCGCAAAGGCCTGCCAGGACCGATCCCCATACAGCCAATCAACATAGGCTGGCACGAACATGAGCAGGCCGAGCGCCGCGCTCATCAAGCCGATCACGAAGAATACGGGGCGCAGGTCCGGCATGGCGAGGCTTGTGCGCGCCGTTTCGCAGACTGGCAAGCGGCGATGTTGCGCCTATCCCCAACGGGGCGTAAGCCCATCGCAACGAAGAACCCCTCGAAAGCCAGCCCATGCGCGCTCGTCTCCTCTGCACCGTCCTGCTGTCCGCGCTTTTGTGCGCCTGTTCCAGCGATGCGCCTGACGCGCCTGCGCCCGTGGCTCCCGACGCAACCGGAACGGCCGATCTGCAACGCGCGGCGTCGGAGGCATTGACCCCGCGCGAACAGGCCGTCGTCCCGCAGAGCTACCTCACGGCCGATCCGGGACCGGGCTATCTCACGCCTGAGCGCCTGCACGCCGAACCGTCGATTTCCGGGCCAAGCCTGTCGCGCGCGCGCATCGCGCCGTCGGGCGAATTCGTGACGGTGCTGCAGGGACGCGACGATGATGCGCTGCAGCAGGACCTTTGGGCCTATGATATCGAGACGGGCGAAGGCCGCGTTCTCGTCAGCTCCACAGATCTGCTCGGCGCACCCGAAGAACTGTCCGCCGAAGAGCAGAACCGCCGCGAGCGCGCACGTCAATATGGCCGTGGGATCGTCTCTTATTCCTGGGTCGGCGACGACCTGATGATGTTCCCGCTGGGCGGCGATGTCTATCTCTATGATCTGGCCAAGGGTGAACCGCGCCAGGTCACGGCGTCGAAGGGATTCGAGACCGATCCCAAGGTCAGCCGCGACGGCTCGCTGGTCGCTTATGTGCGCGATAACGAGCTCTTCGTCACCGATCTCGCGACCGGACTGGAGCGCCAGCTGACCGACGGCGCGACGGACACCATCCGCAACGCCACCGCCAGTTTCGTCGTGCAGGAAGAGCTCGGACGCTCGACCGGCTACTGGCTATCCCCGGACGCCACCCGAGTCGCATACACGCAAATCGACGAGAGCCCGATCGCGATAGAAACGCGCGCGGATGTCGGCGCCGACGGGATCACGACGACGGATCAGCGCTATCCCTTCGCGGGGACCGATAATGCGACCGTGCGGCTAGGCGTGGTAAGCACGCGCGGCGGCTCCACGCGCTGGATCGAGCTGGGCAGCGACCCGGACATCTACCTCACCCGCGTCACATGGAGCCCGGACGGCGATGCGGTCTATGCCGGTATACTGTCCCGCGATCACAAGACGCACCGCATCTACAAGGCCGATCCGCGCACCGGGACAAGCGAGCTTTTCTACGAGGAAACCAGCCCGACTTGGCTCAACATCCGCTCCTCGCTCAAGGCGACCGCGGACGGCTTCAAGATGATCAGCGAGCGCGACGGCCACCGCGCCTATTACGAGATCACCGCAGACGGTGCGAAGCGGCTGACGCCTGAAGGCCTGCATGTGAACCGCGTGCTTTGCGAGAAAGCGGCCGTGGACACGGGTGAGGTCTTTCCAGAAGGCCAGCTTGGCGCGGGCTCCAAGGTTCCAGTCGTGGACACATTGTTCGTGTCGGGATGGCGAGATGTCCCAACGGAAACTCACATATTTAGTCTCAGGGACCAGAGTGTTCTGGCGCATGAAGCCATCGACGATCCGGAAAGCAATCCCGGCCAAATCGATTATCGCCAGAGTTTTGTGCAGATCAGCAAAGGCGCGGGCCAGCACTCCGCCACCTTCAACTCCGATTGCTCGCGCTATCTTGGCAGCTACTCCTCCATCAATCAGCCGCGCCAGGTCGCGGCCTATGACGCAGACGGCACGCGCCTGACCTGGCTGAACGAGAACGCGCTAGGCGACGATCACCCCTACGCGCCCTATCTCGACACGCACATCGAGCCGGAATTCGGCACGCTCGAGGCCGAGGACGGCAGCGAACTCCACTATGAGCTATTCAAGCCGCTCGACCTGCAACCTGGCGAGCAACGCGCCTCCGTCACCATCGTCTACGGCGGCCCTGGCGTGCAGCGCGTGATGAACCGCTGGGAGCGCAAGCAGCTGTCCCAGATGCTGGCTCATCACGGCTTCGTCGTCTTTCTGCTCGACGGTCGCGGCTCGACCAATCGCGGCAAGGCGTTCGAGGACGTGCTCTACCGGGCGATGGGCCGCGCCGAAGTGGTGGACCAGCGCGTCGGTGCGACATGGCTCAAGAACCAGCCCTTCATCGATCCCGACCGCATGGGCGTCTATGGCTGGAGCTATGGCGGCTACATGACGCTGATGATGCTGGGCCAGACGGACCTCTATGCCTCGGGTGTCTCCGGCGCACCTGTCACCGACTGGGCGCTATACGACACCGCCTATACCGAGCGCTATCTGGGCGATCCGCGCACGGACAACGTCAACTACACCGAAGGCGCCTATGAAAACGGCAGCGTCTTCGCCCATCTCGACGGGCTGACGGAGCCGGTCCTCGTCATTCACGGCATGGCCGACGACAATGTCGTCTTCCGCCACACCGTGAAGCTCGTCGACGAAATGCAGAAGCGCGGGGCTCACAATCTGCGCTTGATGACCTATCCGGGTGAAAAACACGGTTTCCGCGCGACATCATCGCGGGTGCATCGTGATCGTCAGATACTGGAGTTCTTCCTCGACACGCTGGATGTGCCTGAGGTCGAGGTGGAGAACTGAGTCAGGCCGCGCCGCGCTACTCCGTGGTGTTCTGCAGCCGGATCGCCTCGTTGATCTCACCGCGCAATAGCGAGGTCTCGACCGACATCGTGTTGTGGCGCAGGCTCAGCTCCACATCGTCCTTGGCACCTTGCAGATTGCCCTGACGCAGCCGCGCATCGGCGCGGTAGCGATAGGCGTCGGCACTGTTGGGGTGGTAGGCGATAACGGTCGACAGATCAGTCTCCGCATAATCATAGCGTTCGCTCAGCACATAGGCGCGGGCGCGTGCAATGCGCAGCTCCGCATGACGCTCGTCGTTCTCCAATCCCTTGGTCGCAGATGCGTAAGCGCGGCTGGCGTCGTCCGCCGCAATCCAGAAATTCGCGGCTTCGAGCCTGAAATTCGTCCGCATCTCCTTGGAGCCGCCGTCGGGACTTTCGGCCAGCTGGTCGAGACGCGAGGCGGCTTCGCCGGGATAGCCCACAGCGAATAGCGCCATCGCCTCGCAATGGCGCGCGCGGCGGCCTCCGCCCTGATCCCGCCAGATCATGGCTTCTTCGAGCGCGAGTTCCTGATCGATGGCGATCCGCTCCAGACAGGTTTCATGGCGCGCATCGAGCATGGCCGTCATGTCCTCGGCAAAGGCGGGCGCACTCATGAATAAGGCTGGCAAGCACGCCGTAGCTGCGGCAAGAACGAGGGATCGGGGAGAGCGGGTCACGGCCGCGTTATACGAGGCTGCCAGCCATGCGCACAATGCGCCCGCGCGTTACTTTGCAGTTACCTTCGCGCTCGCTCATCCAGCGTTCACCTGAGCAGCTGGCCGGACTGTCCGTTTTGTTGATCGGCTATGGCTTTGTGGCCAAAGCGCTCCGCCCCGTTCTGGAGCGGCTTGGCGCGCGCGTGTCATGGACCAGCCGCAGCGGCGTCGGCATCCCGTTTGGGAGCGAGGCCATGCAGCGCGCTTTCGCCAGCGCCGATGCGGTGGTGGTCTCCGTGCCGCCCTCCCGTGATGGGTCGGAGCCGACCTTGACCGCGCTGTCCGGCGTCCAGACGCGCGCCCGCTGGATCGGCTATCTCTCCGCGACAAGCATCTATGGTGACCGACAGGGCGGTTGGGCCTTTGAGGGCGAGGCGCCGTCGCCGAGCCTGCCGCGCGGAATCAGGCGCGCGGATGCAGAGGTGGCGTGGCTGGAGCGCTTCGAGACAACGCATATATTTCGCCTGGCCGGTATCTACGGATCCGGACGCGCGCCCTTTGACAAGTTACGCGACGGCACCGCGCGGGTCGTGACGGGCGTGCCGGGGCATATCGTCAACCGCATTCACGTGAACGACATTGTCAGCGCATTGATTGCGTCCATGGCTTCGCCCTGCCCGCAGGACATCTACAATATCGCTGATGGGAACCCTGCGGATCCGGGCGTCGTGCTGGATTTCGCGGCCGAACTCGCGGGTCTGCCTAAGCCGCCGCGGGTCGATTTAGGGGACTCCAGCATTTCGGCGATGGCGCGGAGCTTCTACGTGGAGACCAAGCGCATCGACATCAGCCGCGCGCAAAAACGCCTCGGCTGGACGCCGGAATATGGTGACTACCGATCAGGCCTCAGGGCGATCTACGGAAAGGCGTAGCCTGTGTAGCTATTGCGCGGCAGAGTGCTGGGCGAGCGCACGGGTTGTGCACCGTTCAGACCGTAGAGGGCGAGCTCGGATTCCAGGACATAGCCCTTGTTGCGCATGCAGCTTTCGAACTTCGGATCGATACGACCGCCAGCGGCGTCGATCAGCCAATAGCCGAGGTTGAGGTTTTCGCAGGTTTGCCAATCGGCCATGGAGCTGTCGCCATTGAGCTTCACGAAAGCGAGGCTGTCCGCCGGGGCGGTCGCCGCGCGCACGGGCTCCGGCGTGGTGCCCTGTGTGTAATATCTGTCGGAATAGGCCGGACGGAAGCGCTGTGGTGTGTCGATGATGCGTCCGACCGGCGACGGGGCTGACGCAGGGTCCAGATAAGTGCCCGGATTGGCGAGGCCGTAGCTCACCGTTTCAGGCAGCGTCGAGTCGTCATAGATGACCACATTGGCGCCGGCATAGGGGTTTGTCTCGACATATTGAACATCTTGCTTTGGTGCGCCGCGCAGCAGACCGCGCACGGGCGAGGTAACGAACTTCGCTGCGGATTTGGTGCCGCTCCAGACGGCGTCGGCTGCGCTGCCAATCTGCGCACAGCCAGAGAGCATGGCGGCGGAAGCGACGGAAACGGCGAGAAGGCGAGCGGTCTTTGGTGTGGCGATGCGGGTCATGGCGTCCAGTCCGGTTTGGCGAGTGTATCGCGCCTAGCCGTTCAAGCCTCATGCCAAGTTAGAGAACACCCTTGCCGGGAGGTAAATACGAAGAGTCGGAAATGGCCACCCCCCGCCGCCATGCTTGACAGTCCGCACGCGCATTGCCACCGCTTCGCGCCATGACAGACGACGCCAAACCGAACACTCAAGCGACCCGCAAGAGCAAGACATCCTCGCCCAAAGTCGGCAAGGCCCGCGCCCTATCCGGCGCGCCGGAAACGCCAGCCATCCCCACGCCCGACATCGGCACACCCGGCGCGGATGCGCTGCCAATCCAGGCGGGAGAGGTCGTCGACGAGAATGCGCAATCCGAATCGCCGCGCCTGCAGGCGTTGTTTGATGTCGCGCAGAATTACGGTGAGTTGTCGTTCGAGAATTACGCCATCATCCGAAACCTCGCCGAGACGCTGCGCGATGAGCTCTGCGCCTGGCTGTCCGAGACGCCGAACTGCGTCTATCTGGTCCCGCCGGAGGGGCGCTTTTCGGCCAAGAATTACCAGTCGGCGGCCTATTCCGTGGCGGGCAAAGGCTATCTCCCGCTCAAGCCGATCAGCTTCGGGCTTGCGGTAAAAGTCTCTCCGGACAAGGATTTCATGCGTTTGCAGATGCACTGCCGCAAGGAGGGCGAGGCAGTCTATGTGCGGATCGAGAAGCAGCGCGAAATGCGCGTCGCGATCCCGCTCGAGGACGGCGCGCTGGAGCCGCTCTTCGCCTCGATCTATGAATATCTGATGGGCTATTTCCAATCGCGCATCGATGATTACGACCATGGGCGTTACGGCACGACGGAAATCGGGTTCGACATACAGCGCATGACGGGTTAGCCAGCCCCCTCAAGGGGAGAGCTCGCGCCAAGACGGGCCTCGAAGCCAATGGGACCATTCATGATTCTAGCCGCCGCGACTGACGGAGCGCACCACGTCGCCTCCACTTTGCCGATCAAGATTGCGCTGATCGGCGCACTTGGCATCGGCGCGCAATGGCTCGCGTGGAAACTGCAGCGCCCGGCCATCGTGTTGATGGCGGTTGCAGGTCTTATTTTTGGCCCGCTGCTGGGCGCGATCCTGAGCCTCGATCTGCCAAGTGCCGTACGTAACTTCATCGAGCCTTTGCGCCTGGATCCCGTCAATGATTTCGGTGACGTCTACCGTCCTGCCATCGGACTGGCTGTGGCCATCATCCTGTTCGAAGGCGGGCTGAACCTGCGCTTCAAGGATCTCGGCGACGCCAAATCCGCTGTCATGCGCATGGTGTTTCTGGGCGGGCCCATCGCCTGGGTGCTGGGCACGGCAGCGGCCTATTACATCGTCGAGTTGCCGCTGCTGATCTCCGTCATGGTCGGCGGGCTGTTTGTGGTGACGGGTCCGACCGTGATCATGCCGCTGCTGCGCCAGGCGCATCTGAAACACCGCCCCGCCAATGTGCTGAAATGGGAAGGTATCGTGAACGATCCCGTCGGCGCGCTCTTCGCCGTCATCGGCTATAAAATCATTGTATTTCAAATGACTGGTACAGGAGCGCTCGGCATTTTCGGCCTGCTGGCCTTTGCCTCCATCTTTGGCGTCATCGTCGGCATTGCGTCGGCATGGGTACTGACCCGCGCATTCAAAAACGGGATGATCCCGGAATATCTGAAAGCGCCCGTGGTCACGGCCTGGGTTCTGGCCGTATATGTCCTGTCCAACCAGATCGCGGACGAGACCGGCCTGCTGACTGTGACTGCCATGGGCATGGCGATGGCGAATATGAAATTCGCTGCCGCCGTGGAGATGCGCCGCTTCAAGGAAACCATTACCATCATACTCGTGTCGGGCGTGTTCGTCATGCTGACCGCAACCCTTACACCGGAAGTGCTGGGGTTGATGTTCTCGCGCGGTGGTCTGGTCGTCTGGGCCTTCGTACTGGTCATGATATTGTTCGTGCGCCCAATCGCGGTGATGCTCTCGACACTCTGGTCGGGGCTCGACTGGCGCGAAAGCGTGCTGGTGAGCTTCATCGCGCCGCGCGGTATCGTCGCCGTTGCGGTCGCGGGCCTGTTCGCGGCGGAGTTGCAGGCGCTGGGCCTCGCCGAAGGCGCGCTGTTCGTGCCGCTGGCTTTTGCGCTGGTCTTCGCGACCGTGTTGTTCGCGGGCTTCTTCATCGGGCCGCTGGCCAAGATGCTCGGCCTGTCGGCGGGCGGCGGCGACGGCGTGCTGATCGTCGGCGCGAACCCGTGGTCGCTGGGCCTGGCCAAAGCGCTCAAGGATATGGGCGTGTCGGTGCTGGTCGCGGATACCAATTGGCGCCGTCTGCGCGCCGCGCGGCTCGACGGGCATGACACATTCTACGGCGAAGTCCTGTCCGAAAATGCGGACTATTCGCTGGATCATTCCAAGTTCAACTTCATCGTCGCGGCCACGCCGAATGACGCCTATAACTCGCTGGTCTCCGTCGAGTTCGGGCCGGAGCTCGGGCGCAACCGCGTGTTCCAGATCACCAATACCGAAGGCGACGACGAGGATGCGGCCATCGCCTACACCTCGCGCGGACGCACCCTCACTTCGCGTGGGCGGACGTTTGATAGCCTGACGCGCGACTGGTGGTCGGGCTGGCGCTTCCGCGTCACGACGCTCTCGGACGAATACACGCTGGACGACCTCTACCGCGACCGGGGCGACAATCTCGACCTGATCCTGGCCCGAACGCCGGAAGGCGCGTTGAAGTTCATTCAGCCCGGCGACCAGTCGGCTGCAAAAGGCGCAACCGTACTGTCCTTCTGCCCGGCGACGGATCAGGACGTGACCCGCGGCGAAGGCGCAAAACGCTCCGGCGGCGCGTTGGCCGGACCGACGGGCGCGCTACCGAGCTAGCGCGTGCTGGGGCTGAACCCCGACAAACCGATCCGCCTGCCGTCACACAAGACAGCGTGGCGGATCGCTGGTGCGGGCTTTGCCGTCTACCTTGCCGTCGCGGCCTATGTCCGCTTCGCCTCCATCGGCACGCCCATGCCAGCCGACCCGCTGCTGAGCGGCTGCTTCGACAGCGACGACATGACGGCGGACGAGACGGATAGCGAGGCCACTGTTGTCGCGGAGGCGTGTTTCGACTGGGACGAGACGGGCGATGTCCCGAGCCTCACCCGGCGCGTGACCGAGCGCGAAAGCGGGCGCAATCTCATCCTGACGTTTGATCACCGCAAGCCGCGCTCGCTTATGCCCAATGCCGCGCCGGAGCGTCGCCACCTCGCCCTGCGCACGCTCGTGCTGGAAAACAGCTTTGGGCGCATAGTGAGCGACATCGATATCGGCCCGCGCCAATGCCGGTGGAACAAGAGGGGCTACGGCCCGAGGAGTACGGGTGGCTATTGGAGCGCGGAGTCGGCCTGCCGCGATGTAATGCCGGGGATGCGCGGAAGCCTGTCGATCAAGGACGACACGGCCAAGATGTCGATCACACTGGACGGTCGCGCCTACCGATACGAGATGACGCGGTCGTAGCGCAGCCTGGCTTTTTCCCGCCGCAATGCTGTCCGGTTAAAGCCACCTTAACCGTAAATGGCGCACCGCATGACCGTCATGCGCATTGCAGAAACCCTGTCCGGAATCACGCCGCCCGAGTGGATGAAGACGGCCCTGCTCAGCGGGGCTGCCTGCGCCTATCTCGGCGGCATGGCGGTGCTCGGTGTGTTCGCGCAACTGTCGGGCGATTTGCCAGACCCGGCGCAGCTCTGGGAGCAGTCACGCCCGCCGTCCATCCAGATCATCGACCGCCAAGGCCGCGATATCGCCATCCGCGGCGCCCATGCGGAGGCGCCAATCCCGGTGGCCGAGTTGCCGCACCACGTCCGCCAGGCCGTTCTCGCGACCGAAGATCGCCGCTTCTACAGCCATAGCGGCGTCGATCCCTACAGCCTCGCCCGCGCCATGGTGCGCAATGTCCAGGCGGGCCGCGTGGTCGAGGGCGGCTCCACCCTCACCCAACAGCTGACCAAGAACGTCTTTCTGACGCCTGAACAGACACTGACTCGCAAGGCGCAGGAAATGATGATGGCGATCCATCTGGAACGCCTGCTGTCCAAGGACGAGGTGCTGCGGCTCTACCTCTCCCGCGTCTATTTCGGTGGCGGCGCTTGGGGTTTGGAAGCCGCAAGCGAGCTCTATTTCGGTCGTCCACCGACCGAGCTCAGCCTGTCGGAGGCCGCCATGCTCGTTGGGCTGCTGCAGGCTCCGTCCGCCTACTACCCGGTCGAGAACCCGGACAAGGCTGCGAGCCGAATGCGCACCGTGCTCTCCGCCATGCATCGCCAGGGCTTGATGACCGACGCTGCGCTGGAGGCTGCACGCACAGCCGAAGTCTCCGTGCTGCGCCCGCAGACCAACGATCCGGCGGAGTATCTCATCGACCATATCTGGCCGGAGCTTGAACGCGTCGCGGGCGTGCCGAGCCAGGATATGGTCGTGCAGCTCTCGATGGATCTGGAGCTGCAACGCGCCGCTCACGCGGCGGTCAACGCCCATCTGGATCCAGACCGCGGAGCCAATCAGGGCGCCCTCGTCGTGCTTGACGATCGCGGCGGCATCTTGGCCATGGTCGGCGGACGAAGCTTTCGCGACAGCCAGTTCAACCGTGCCACTCAGATGCAGCGACAGCCCGGCTCCAGCTTCAAGCCGATCGTCTATCTTGCTGCCCTGCGCGCGGGGCTGAGCCCATGGACCACGCGCACCGACGCACCCATCGAGGTCGACGGCTGGGCACCTGAGAACTTCACCGAGGACTTTGCCGGAGAAATGCGGCTGGAGGACGCCCTCGCCCGCTCCATCAACACGGTGGCCGTCAGCGTGAACGAGGAGATAGGCCGCGACGCCGTCGTCGAGACAGCCGCCACGCTGGGCATTGCGGACCTGCATCCCTTTGCCTCGCTGGCGCTGGGTGCGCAGGCGGTCTCCGTCGAGACCATGGCGCGCGCCTATCTGCCGCTGGCCGCGGGCGGAGATCTACCCCGGACCTATGCCCTGCAATCGGTCGCCACCGCGACGGGCACGCCCATTCACGACCATGTCCCAAGCGCCCCAGAGCGCGTGTTGAGCGCGGACGAGCTGCGCCTGATGAACCGCATGCTGGTGCGGGCGGTTGAGCGCGGCACAGGCCGCCGCGCACGCGTCGATGGCCGGACAGTGGCGGGAAAGACCGGGACGACCAATGACAACCGCGATGCGTGGTTCGTCGGCTATGCGCCGGGGATCAGCATGGCGGTGTGGGTCGGAGATGACGAGAACGCGCCCATGGACGGCATCACCGGCGGCACCATTCCGGCCAAGATATTTTCCGAGGTGATGGCGGCGGCGCTGGCCGATCAGCCTGTCACCGCCCTACCCCAGGCCAGCGAGCCCGACTGGGCCCGACGTCAGGTCGAGTTCCGCTCGCTGTTGGACCGGCTGTCCGCGGCCAACGCGCAGACCGAAGGCGCGGGCGACAGCCAATAGCTAGTTCAGGCTAATTTGCTTCGGGCAGTTCTGATTATAGATCGCGACCGCTTCGGGCATCCATTCGTTGAAATCGTTGATCCGGGTCTGCGGGCTGGGGTGCGTGCTCTGGAATTCCGGCGGAGCGGCACCGCCCGCTGCGCCCATGCGCTCCCACAGCTTCGGGGCTTCGCGCGGATCATAGCAGGCGCGGGACATCAGAATCAGGCCGATGTAGTCCGCCTCGCTCTCGTGACTGCGCGAGAAGGGCAGCGCGTAGCCATATTGGCTAATGCCGCCGAATACGCCCATGACAGCGCGCTGTGCTCCATAATCCATGCCGCCGGCTCCCATGGCGACACCGGTGCCGACAATACGCTGCATATTCTGCTGCGCCATGCGTTCCGCGCCGTGGTGGGCGAGCGCATGGGCGACCTCGTGGCCCATAACGACGGCCAGACCGTCCTCATTCTGCGCGACCGGGATGAGCCCCGTATAGACTGCGGTGTAGCCGCCGGGCAGCGCGAAGGCGTTGACCTGTTCACTGTCGATGACATTGAAAGCCCACTCGAAACCCGGGTCTTCGGGTGCGGCCGCACGGGCAATGCGCTCGCCGATCTGCCGGACTGCATCGACGACGGGACCGGATGTGACGAGGTTCTGCCGATTGTCGGCGAGGATCTGCTGATAGCTCTGCAAGCCGAGCTGAAGCTCCTGATCGACCGTCATGGTGCGGAGCTGGTTTCGCCCGGTGAAGGGAACTTCCTTCTGATTGGCGAAATAATATACCGCTGCGCCGATGGCGAAGAGGACCATGATCTGCCAGCGAAAGCCGCCGCCGCGACGGCGCCTGCCGCGGCCCAGCGCAGCGCGTCCGAAATTCTGTCGATAGACCATGAAAAAACTCCGCGAAACTCTACCCATCATAGGGGCAGAGCCGCGCGAAGTTCCAATGTTTTTGCAAAAAGCCGCGCTCAGTCGCGCGACCTCGCGTTTAGATTTTGGCGTTTTGACGCGCGAGCAGGTCGCGGATTTCGGCCAGAAGCACTTCATTGGCCGGCGGAGCCGCTGGCTCTTCCTCTTCGGCCTTTTTCAGCTTGTTCATGTTCTTGATGATCATGAACATCACGAAGGCGACGATGATGAAGCTGATCAGCGCGTTGATGAAAACACCATAGGTGATGACCGCCGCGCCCGCTTCCTGCGCTTCGGACAGAGATGCATATTCGGTGTCGGTGAGATTATAATACATGCTGGCGAAATCGACTCCGCCCATGAATTTGCCGACCACCGGCATGATGATATCATTGACGAGCGAGCTGACCACGGTTGCGAAAGCGCCGCCCATGATAAAGCCCACGGCCAGATCGACCAGATTGCCCTTGACGGCAAATTCTTTGAATTCAGAAACCATTCCCATTGGATGACCCTCCCTTTGACGCACCACCCACTGGCACGTTTGCGGGACAATTAGCCACAGTTACGGTTTTTGGAAAGTAAAAACGAACGCCCTGCACAGTGGGTTGCGCCGGGTCGGAGGACTACCTCGAGGCGTCGATTTTTTCTCGCAGGTCCTTGCCCGTGCGGAAGAACGGCACGTGTTTTTCCGGCACAGCGACGGGTTCGCCGGTGCGCGGATTCCGTCCGGGCCGGGCCTTGCGGTGACGCACCGAGAATGCGCCGAAGCCACGCAGTTCGACACGTGCGCCCGCTTCCAGCGTTTGGGTAATGGACTCCAGCACCACGGCCACCACGCGCTCCATGTCACGCCGGGTGAGGTGCGGGTTCTCTTCGTGGAGAGTGTCGATGAGCTCTGATCGAAGCATGGCCGTTATTAACCAAGTTTGACACCTATGCGTCAAGCAATAACAGGCCTTTAGCGGCGGGTGATTGCCTGTCGCCCAAGAAAAAACCCCGCCCGGCGAACCGGACGGGGTGTTGCAAGCGACTTTGGAACGCGGGTCCTAGTTGTCGCCCTTGAGCGCTGCGCCGAGGATATCGCCCAGCGATGCGCCCGAGTCGGACGAACCATATTGTGCGACGGCTTCCTTCTCGGAGCGGATTTCCAGCGCCTTGATCGACAGGCCGTACTGGCGTGTCTTGCGGTCGACCCGCGTGATCAGTGCGTCGACCTTGTCGCCGACGGCAAAGCGCTCTGGACGCTGCTCAGAACGGTCGCGGGACAGATCACCCTTGCGGATGAAGGCCGCCACAGGTGTGTCGTCTTCGCCGAAGGTGACATCCAGACCGGCTGGCTGCACTTTCGTGACCGTGCAGGTGACGACATCGTTCTTGCCAAAGGACTTGGCGCCCGCTGGCATGGTGTCGCGACCGACCTGCTTGATGCCGAGCGAGATACGCTCTTTCTCGACGTCGACTTCCAGGATCTTGGCTTCGACCGTGTCGCCCTTGTTGTAGTCCTTGAGGGCTTCCTCGCCGGACTTGTCCCACGACAGGTCGGAGAGGTGAGCCATGCCGTCGATGTCGTCTTCGAGACCGATGAACAGACCGAACTCAGTGACGGATTTGACTTCGCCGGAAATGGTCGAGCCAACCGGGAAGCGCTCTGTGAACGTGTCCCATGGATTGCTCTCGACCTGCTTGAGACCGAGCGAGATGCGGCGCTTCTCCTGATCGACGTCGAGAACTTCGACTTCGACTTCCTGGGAGGTGCTGACGATCTTGCCGGGGTGCACGTTCTTCTTGGTCCAGGACATTTCCGACACGTGGACGAGGCCTTCGACGCCCTCTTCCAGCTCGATAAATGCACCGTAATCCGCGATATTGGTGACGCGGCCCGTGTGACGGGTGCCGGGCACGTATTTGGCGGCGGCGGCGTTCCACGGATCTTCCTGCAGCTGCTTCATGCCGAGGCTGATGCGCTGTGTTTCAGGGTTGATGCGGATGACCTTGACCTGAACCGTGTCGCCGACGTTGAGCACCTGGCTTGGGTGCGAAACCCGGCGCCAGCTCATATCGGTGACGTGCAGCAGGCCGTCGATACCGCCGAGGTCCACGAACGCACCGTAATCGGTGATATTCTTGACCACGCCTTCGCGGACTTCGCCCTCTTGCAGCTGGGAGACCAGCTCGGCGCGCTGTTCGGCACGGCTCTCTTCGAGGATGGCGCGGCGCGAGACCACGATGTTGCCGCGTGCGCGGTCCATTTTCAGGATCTGGAATGGCTGCTCGGTGTTCATCAGCGGGCCGATGTCGCGCACGGGGCGGATGTCGACTTGGCTGCCGGGAAGGAAGGCGTTGATGCCGCCGAGGTCGACTGTGAATCCGCCTTTGACGCGGCCGACGATCGTGCCTTTGACGGGCTCTTCCTTCTCGTAGAAGGCGCTCATCTTGACCCAGCTCTCCTCACGGCGCGCCTTGTCGCGCGACAGGACGGCTTGGCCGAGAGCGTTTTCGATGCGCTCTAGATAGACTTCCACGGTATCGCCGACGGAGATCGTCGTCTCTTTTCCGGGCTCGTAAAATTCGCGCATTTCCACGCGACCTTCGGTTTTCAGGCCGACGTCGATAACGGCGATATCTTTTTCGATTGCGGTAACGATGCCTTCGACGACTTTGCCTTCGCGCATGGGCGAGGCTTCGACCGAGGCTTCGAACATCGCGGCGAAGTCATCGGTGCTGGGGTTGAAACTGTCTTCCATCATCATGGGAATTGGGTCCAAATGGTCATGCCGTGGAAACGAATCCGCGGACTACCCCGGACCACCATCTAGCGGGCCGCGGGGCGGGTTGAAGATAACGAAGGGGCGTAAAATAGGTCGGCCTTGGAGGGGCCGGAGGTCTAGGTCGGCGCTTTCGCGGCCAGCACGGCATCGATGATCTCGATCGCCCGGCTGGTGGCAGCGTCTATAGAGAGCGCCGACGTATCCAGCAAGTGCGCATCCGCAGCCGGTTTTAGCGGCGCTATCGCCCGGTTCATGTCCCGATCGTCGCGTTCTTTCAGGTCCCTGAGCACGCTTTCCACTGTCACGTCTTCGCCGTAACCCTGCAACTCCTTGCACCGACGCTCGGCCCGTATGCGCGGGTCGGCATTGACGAAGAGCTTCGCATGAGCGTCGGGGCAGACGACCGTTCCGATATCGCGCCCGTCCAGAACGGCTCCGCCGACCTTGGCCGGGAAATCGCGCTGGAATGCGAGCAGTGCCGCGCGCACAGGCGGATGGATGGACACTTTGGAAGCCGCCTGACCGACAAGGCCGGCCTTAAGCCCGGGATCGTCCAGCGTGTCGGGATCGATCGCGCCCGCAATCTTCGCCGCGACGTCTGCATCGTCCAGCGCCACCCCCGCCGCGAGGCAGTCGCGCGCCGTTGCGCGGTAGAGCTTGCCCGTATCCAGATGGGTGATACCGTAGTGAGCGGCCAGCCGCTTGGACAACGTCCCCTTCCCGGACGCAAATGTGCCGTCCACGGCGATAACGAGTGGCGCGCCGCCGTTTTCACTCATGTGTCGACCTTCGCGCCCAGTGCGCTCATATGCTCGAAGAAATCAGGATAGCTCGTCGCGATCATGGACGCATCGTCGATCGACACACCGCGGTCGGACACCAGGCCCAGCACCAGCGCGCTCATGGCAATACGGTGATCATGGTAGGTTCGCACTGTCGCGCCGCCTGCGACCGGGCCGCCGGTCACGGACAGGCCGTCTTCGCGCTCTTCGACCGTGACGCCGTTCTCAGTCAGAAGAGCTGCGGTTGCGCTGATCCGGTCGCTCTCCTTCACGCGCAGCTCGTGGATGCCGTTCATATGAGTCGTGCCGGAGGCGCAGGCCGCGGCCACGGCGAGGATCGGATATTCGTCGATCATATCGGCGGCCCGGCTCGGGTCCACCGTGATTCCCGTCAGCTTCGAGTGGCGCGCGCGGATGTCCGCCACGCGCTCGCCGCCGCCGACGACGCGCTCATTCTCGAACACGACATCGCCGCCCATGGCCCGCAGTGCATCATAGACCGCATCCCGGCGCGGGTTCAGCATGACGCCATCGACCACAACGTCAGAGCCGGGCGTGATGAGAGCGGCGACGACGGCAAAGGCGGCGGAGCTGGGATCGCCCGGCACGTCGATATGGGTCGCGCGCAGCCGGTCGCTCGAGCCGTCGAGATAGACATTACGGCGGCCGTCCTCCCGCTCTTCCGTGACGACGGTACGGCCCATGGCGTTGAGCATGCGTTCCGTGTGATCGCGCGACGGCTTCTCGATGACGCAAGTACGCCCCTTTGCGCGCAGGCCGGCGAGCAGCACAGCCGATTTGATCTGCGCCGACGCCTTGGGGGTTTCGTAGGTGATGCCGTCAATGTCTGCGCTGGCGCGAATGGTCATTGGCAGGCGACCGTCGTTTTCGTCCGTGACCTCCACGCCCATCAATGACAGCGGATCGGTGATTCGGCGCATGGGGCGGGAGCGCAGACTCTCATCGCCCGTAAATTCGACCTCTATGTCATAACCCGCCACGGCGCCCATCAACAGGCGCACGCCCGTACCGGCATTGCCGCAATCGACAGCTGCGCTGCCCTTCCAGACTGCACCTTCGACCTGCCAGCTCCCCTCACCCGTCCGGGTGACCTTGGAGCCGAGCCGGCGCACGGCATCGACGGTCGAAAGGATATCTGCGCCTTCCAACAGGCCACTCACCGTCGTCACCCCGTCCGCCATCCCACCGAGCATAATCGCGCGATGGCTGATCGATTTGTCGCCCGGCGCGCCGATGCGGCCGGACAGCGGACCAGCGCTATAGGACGTAACGGGTTTCGGGCGGCTCGCCGATATTTCCTGCATTGCGGGCTGCTCTCGCTTGTCTGGCTGCAAAGGCGCGTTGTGCGTCTGTTGACAGTGCGGCGCGCGCGGCTAAAGGGCTGCGTCAATCACCGGACGCGCGGGTAATCCCGCAATGCGCTGTCCGCAAGCCCCTCCTTAGCTGAAGGCCCCGACATGGCTGCCAAGACCAAAAAAGAAAAGCGCGCCGAGAAGCTCGGCACAAAGCGCGCCTGCCCCGAATGCGAGGCAAAATTCTACGACCTGAACAATAACCCGGCTGTCTGCCCGATCTGCAAGAACAGCTTCGATCCGGCCACGCTGGACGATCAGGGTCCCGTTGCCGCCGCACCGCTCAAGTCCAAGCCCAAGGAAGAGGATGAGGACGACGAGGACGTTGTGGAAGCGACCGAAGTCGACGAGGACGATATCGACGAAGAAGAGCTGCAGGCCAAAGAGCTCGAGCTAGACGGTGACGACGACGCCGTTATCCGCGGCGCGGCCGATGCCGACGACGAAGAGAACGAAGACCTCAACAATCTCGAAGACGACGAAGACGAAGACGCCGCACTCGTCCCCGACGACGATGAGGACGATGCACTGCCGCTCCCCGACGCCGATGACGACGATGACGACATCGATCTGGACACCGACGTTTAAGCGCACATCCGACGCATTTTCGCGTTGACGAAAAGCAAGGCGCAGGACTATGCGCCGCATCGCAAGACCTCCGGTAGAGGTCTTGCGGAGATGACACCGTAAGGGGCCTTAGCTCAGCTGGTAGAGCGCTTGCATGGCATGCAAGAGGTCAGGGGTTCGACTCCCCTAGGCTCCACGGTGATCTCCAAAACTCTCGACATTGCACAAAGCCTCACGCACCAGTCCAAGGGCGGCGCACGGACTGTGCGCAGCGATGGAGCACGGAGTTCTTGAACTGCGCGGAAATCGCCGCAGATCTTGATGCGTGCGCACGAGCCTCGACCTTACCTCCAGGCAAAACTTGGCCGCCCAGCTTTCCCACGCGCAAGCTCCTTCGCATTCAACCGCTCTGCTCTCGCGTCGCCGCGCGTCTCTAGATTCGCCCATGTCCATAAGCGAGTCGCGAGCAAGGAGAGTTCAACGGTGCCAATCGAATATCAGACGACCCGTCGCACACCGCTGCGCGGACGCTACACCATCTCCATGCGCTACGCGCCTTGCGTCGTCTGCATACCCGCCAGGAACGAGGCGGAACATCTTCCCTCGACGCTGGACGCGCTGGCCAAGGCATTCGGCCGCCTGCCCGGTCGCGGCTCGTCACGCCTGGGCGAGGTCATCATCGCGCTGGACGGCTGCACGGATGACAGCCGCGCGATCATAAACGCGCGCGCGAGAACGTTTCCCGTCAACATTCGCATTGTCGATGTCGCCCCGCATCCCGTACCACATGCGGGGCGAGTGCGCCGCGCGGCGATGGAAGAGGGCGTGCGCGCCTTCCCGCTGGACGAAGTCGTCCTGTTCACCACCGACGCTGACACGCGCGTCCATCCTGACTGGCTGGTCAACACGCTGAGCCATATGAACAATTCGGATTTCGTCTGTGGCGATATCTGGCGTGATAATGAGGCCGGCCATGTCATCCGGTCACCGCATGAGCATCACAACCAAGCGCTGCACCGCCTGCGCCGCCATATCGATCCGGTCGCGCATGATTCCGACGACCCGCATCCGCAAGGCTCCGGCGCGTCGCTGGCGATGCGGCGGGATACCTATATCGCGATTGGCGGCTGCCCGGACATGCCCAGCGACGAGGACGTCACCATGGTCCGAGCCGCTCGGGAGAGGGGCTACCGCGTGCGACAGCCGCGCGATGTTTCCGTGCTGAGGAGCTCGCGCCGCAATGTCCGCGCCACGGGCGGACCAGCCGATGACCTCTTCCGCGAAGACCAGGACTCGGCGCGGGGGCAGTCGATCAAGCTCGTCGATCCCCGCCGCTACGTCGCCTTTTACCGTCACTCCGCCGCCCTGCGCACGGCCTTTGCCGAAAACGATGCGGAGACGATCAACGCCGTCGCGCAGCGGCTGCAGCTCGACCCGCTGACGGTGGAAGAGGCGTACAACACGGCGCGCAGCGCGGACGCCTTCGTCGCCCAAGTGCTGGCGGAGCCGAACTTCACTGCAGACATGGCGTTGGACCGCGCGAATATGCTGCTACGCCAGGCCGAAGAGGAGATCTACGGCAGCAGAGCGCTGATAACGGGCGCGGCCTGATACCGGACACCTTGTCTAAGCCGGCGATCAAGGCCCAGGCCGCCAACTCCGCACAGCCCGACCCGCGCACCCTACATCCCCGAGACGCTGCAAGAGCAATCCGACTTGCTTGGCATCGGCGGCGATCTGGTTTTCAACCGTCTTCTGCGCCGCGCGGGTCCTTCGACGCGTAAGTGAGCCGGCCGAACGTCTGCCGCGCTATCACGCAACATCTTCCCAAGCCGCTCCAAGCCGCATAGCAGCACCCCATGCTGTCCGTGCTCGACATCTTTCGTATCGGCGTCGGCCCATCGAGTTCGCACACAGTCGGGCCGATGCGTATCGCGGCGCGTTACCGGCGACGTCTGACGAAGCTCCGCCTCGCGCCCGATACAATTACGATGATCTTCCGCGGCTCGCTCGCCTTCACCGGCGAAGGCCACGGCACGTTTCGCGCCGCCAAGCTCGGCCTGCTGGGCTTTCGTCCGGAAACGATCGAGATGACCAGGGCCGAGGCTGCGCTGGCGGCGTTGGAGCGCAATGCAGCCCTGCCCGACGGCACGTGCGTTGAGATCGTAGTCGACTATGACGAGCCGACCCGGCTGCATCCCAATGAGATGCAGATGATCGCCAGCCGCGACGGCGCGCGCATCGACCGTCTGACCTATTACTCGACGGGCGGAGGCTTCATCGCCAGCCACGCGCAGCTCTCTCGTCCGGCGGAAAACGACCTCGTGCAGACGGACCAGCCCGTGCCGCACGCTTTCGGTTCCGGCGCGGAGTTGCTCTCCATCTGCGCGGCGAAGGATCTGTCCATCGCGCATGTCATGCTCGCCAATGAGGACGCCCGCCGCCCGCGCGATACCACCCTGGCCAAGCTCGACCGCATCGCCGCCGTCATGATGGACAGCGTCAACCGCGGCCTGCGCGCATCGGGGCCGCTGCCGGGACCGCTGGGTGTGGAGCGCCGCGCCGCGCGTTTGTGGAACAAGCTGACGTCCGCGCCGCCCAATGAGCGCGAGGCGCTGTTCGACTGGCTCAACGTCTATGCCATGGCAGTGAATGAGGAGAATGCCGCCGGCGGTCAGGTCGTGACCGCGCCGACCAACGGTGCGGCGGGCGTCATCCCATCCGTCATTCGCCACTATTGTCATGATGAGGACGGCCGTATTCAGGACGGGATGGTGCGGCGCCTCCTGCTATCTGCGGGCGGCATTGGTCTGCTCTACAAGCAACGGGCCAGCATCTCCGGCGCGGAAATGGGCTGCCAGGGAGAAGTCGGCGTGGCGTGTTCCATGGCGGCGGGAGGCCTCGCCGCTGTCTGGGGCGGGACGCCCGAACAGGTCTGCGCCGCTGCCGAAATCGGCATGGAGCACAATCTCGGCCTGACCTGCGATCCCGTCGGCGGGCTGGTGCAAATCCCGTGTATCGAGCGCAACGCCATCGGTGCGGTGAAAGCCGCCAATGCCGCGCGGCTGGCTTTGCACGGTACGGGAAAGACGGTCGTCAGCCTCGACGCCGTGATCGAGACCATGCGCCAGACCGGGCTGGATATGAGCACGAAATACAAGGAAACGAGCCAGGGCGGGCTGGCGGTCAATGTAATCGAGTGTTGAGCGCCTCGCAGACGCCCATTCTCCTGCTCAGTCGCCCTTCTAAGTCGACCTTCTCAGTGGCCCTTGTCAGTCTCCTTGCCCCGCATCCATGATCTTGCGGCGGATATCCCGGGTCTTGGCGAATTGATCCAGCAGCGTGTCGCCGTCCGACCAGCGGATCGCGCGCTTCAGCGCGGACAGATCCTCGATAAAGCGGTCGACAACTTCCAGCGTCGCGTCCTTATTGGTCAGGAACACGTCACGCCACATGACCGGGTCGCTGGCTGCGATGCGCGTGAAATCGCGAAAGCCCGAAGCAGAGAACTTCACCACCTCGTTCTGCGTCACCTCTTCCATGTCGATAGCCGTGCCGACCAGCGTGTAGGCAATGAGGTGCGGGACGTGGCTCGTCGTGGCCAGCACCAGATCGTGCCGCGTCGGGTCCATGACCGAGACCTGGCTGCCGAGCTGCTCCCAGAAGCCCTGCAACGCGTCGAGACGGGCGGGATCCTCGCCCATCGGCGTGAGCACGCACCAGCGTCCTTGGAACAGCTCTGCAAAGCCCGCTTCGGGGCCGGAAAACTCCGTGCCCGCGATGGGATGGCCAGGGATGAAAGATACGTCGTCGCGTAGATATGGCCGCACGCCCTCAATCACCGCGCCCTTGATGGAGCCGACATCGGACAGCACCGCGCCCGACTTCATGACGGGCAGGAGATCGGCCGCGACCTCCGCAATACGCCCTGGCGGCACGCAGAGAATGACCAGATCGGCCCGGGCGGCGAAGTGATGAGCGGAGCCTTCCGCCGCACCGTCCGCAATACCGAGCCGCTCGACAGTTTCGACGACAGACGGGCTCGTGTCGCTCATCAGCACGGTCTTGGCCGCGCCCGTCGCGCGCGCGGCGCGCGCGATAGAGCTGCCGATCAGCCCTGCGCCGACGATAAGTAGGGTTTCGAATGACATGAGTTCGCCTAGAGGATTGCGGGCGGCAGGTAGCCGATCACATCGCCCCGCGCCACCGCATCCTCCACCGTATCCGTCAGCGCGACTTCGACAAGCTGCAGATCGCCCGCTTCGGCGCGCACGACGCCTTGCACGTCGGCGCCAGCCACGAGCAGACGTCCACCGCGCTGCGGGTCGAGTTCCATTTCGGCGACGGCCACCGCCTGCGGCCATTCACGGGCATTCACCCGCGGCAGAGCTGCCACGATCTTGAGCTGAGAGAGCGCTCCGCCCGCGGCCAGCGCCGTCCACCAATTTTGCATTCCGCCGGGTGCGGGAAGCACGGCGATCCCTTCGGGGTCGGAGCCACAGCCTGAAAGCGCGGCCGAGCTGGTCGGGTAGCTCTGCACGGGCAGGCTACCGCCAAAGCGGTCGCGGATCAGCGACAGATTGGCACGCGCGTCGCCTTCCAATGCGACGTGCAGTGTTGTGGAGCCTTGCACCGAGATCGACGCGCTCATCAACTCTGCCCAGATGCGCGACACCAGCGCGCCTGGCGTGCCGCTCGCGCGCGCGCTCTCGATCAATTCGGCGACGTGCTCATCCTCTCGCGCGGGACGCCAGAGCTTCGCGCCAGACTTTGCACGGCGCACATCGGCAGACAGCGCCAGCCGCTGTGCGATCAGGTCCAGCACCGCGCGGTCGACGGCGTCGATTTGCTTCCGAACTTCCGCGAGATCAGGGTTCTTACTCATCTTCCCGCGACTGCCGTTCCATTCGCCCTCGGTCAACCGACGGCTGGGCAATCCCACCAAAAATCGGCGAACGCACACGCGCGCTCTCCACGGGTGTCGGTTCGATATAAAGCCGTTTGATCGCTTCGACGAGCACTAGGCCGGCAAGACGCGGCCAGACGGTTTCGCCCGCGCGCTCGAAATAGAAGCTGGTCTTGGGCCCCGCCAGCCGCGCGATCGGCGGGCTATAGAGCGCGCCTGCACCGACGGTCGGCTGAAAGCCCGCGCGGGTGAGCTGGTCACGCAGTTGCTTACGCGAGAACGGTCTGCCCGCCCCGAATGGAAGGCTATCTGCGCGCGCCCACAGTCCAGAGCGCCCGGCTGCGATAACGACAATTCGCCCTTCCGGTTCGGTCACGCGCCACAATTCGCGCAGCATGCCGGGCAGGTCGTCCGCCTCCTCCACGGCATGAACGCATAGAACGCGCGAGAAACTGTGATCCGAGAATGGCAGCAGCGTTTCGTCCGCAACGCAGCCCATCACTCCGCGGGATGACCGATGCGCCACGGCACCTTGGCTTGCTGGGCTGACCAGCACGACACGATTGGCAGAGCGGCGATAGGCGGAGAGATAGGGATCGCAATAGCCAAGGCCGAGCGCATTTTCGCCCGCCAGATCCGGCCAGAGCGTGAATAGACGGCGCAGCGCCATATCGCGCGCGCAGCGGCCCAGCGCGCCAGCATAGAAGGCTTCGAGTTTGTCCGCGGTCTCGCGCATGGGCCGGGCCTAGCACGGCTGCTCCGCTTGGACAGCGCCTGTCTTGGCTTATGCTAACTGACCGAGCCGGCTCCAATTCGGGGCGGGCGCGGGATGTCCGAAGTGGTATCCCTGCAGATAGTCGGCCCCGATGCGGCGAAGCACGGCTGCGTCCGCGCTCGTCTCGACCATCTCCGCGACCGTCTTGACGGAGAAAGTGTGCGCCAGATCGACCATCATGCGCATGAAGGTCTGCTTGTTCTCATCGGTCGCAATGCCGCGGATCAGCGCGCCGTCGATCTTGATCGTGTCGGCTTCGACGGCCATCAGATTGCGGAAGGTCGTGTAGCCGGAGCCGAAGTCATCGATAGCGAATTGACAGCCGATGGAGCGGACCGCTGCTGAAAAGCGCGAAGCCTGTGCCGGGTCGTCCACGGCAAGCGTCTCGGTCATTTCGATCGTCACGCGCGCGGCCATTTCGCCCAGCTCATGCAGGGCGGCAATATAGCTATCGGCGTGATTCGCATTACCGAGCGTTCCGGCCGAGACATTGAGGGCCAACCGCGTTTCGGGACTGGAGCGCAGATGCGGTACGGCGAGCGCAAGGGCGCGACGGTCCAGACTGTGAACCAGGCCGAGCGCTTCCGCGTCGCGGATCATCTCCCACGCGCTGATAACCCGCCCGTCCTCGCAGCGAATACGCAACAGGCATTCGTGGTGATGGAGCTGCCCCGTCTGCGCGTCGACAATCGGCTGGAACGCCAGGCTGATCCGGTCCTCATCCAGTGCGGCGAGGACGGTGTTGCGCGCAGCATCGGGGGCGGTGGCGGCGCTGACCGCACTACCATCGAGGTCCGCCCGAGTGTCCCGCAAAGCGACCTCCGCGCTGTCGGCCATGTCGTTCAGCGCCCGCGCTGTGATCGCAATGTCGAGATAGAGCGGGCCGAACGGAGTGGCATAGGGGGTCTCGGATAGCACGGCTTGCAGGCGGGCGGAGGGCCCTTCCGGCTGGCCGATCATAGCCACACCAAAATCCGCCCCTCCGAGACGACCCAAAGCATCGGGGGCGCGAACATCATCCTCCATCCGCCGCGCCATCAGCGACAGAATACGGTCGCCGACTTCGGAGCCGTAGACTTCGCGTAGGTCCTCCAGATTCGTCGGACGAACGCGTAACAGGCTGGCGGGCGCGCTCACTCGGGCGGCCAGCGCGCCGAGCGTGTTGGCGGATTCAATAAAACTCGCGGAGTTGGGCAGTCCGGTCGCCGCGTCGTGGCGCGCGTCCCAAAGTAGGCGGTCGCGGCCTTCGTACTCTGCGGTGATGTCCTGCAGTGCGCCGTGGATCAGCTGCGGGCGGCCATCAGACACCTCCATGGCTTCGAGGGTTTCTCGCACCCAGCGCTGTTCCCCGCGTCCGTCGCGGAGCGCGTAGTCCATTGCGCCCTGCGCCCCGACCCAGGACAGGCTTGAGACCATACTGCGACGGGTTCGCACATCGGGCGCGCTCATGCGCGCTTCCCAATGTTTCGAGCCGCTTTGCAGACTGCCGACCCGCAGACGCAGGATCTGTTCGGTCAGAGAGGGATCGACGAAATTCAGCGCGCCGTCCGCGCCTATATGGAAGGGCGACAGCGCGCCCAGCCGAAAGGCCGTCGCTACCGGATCCGGCGCGGGATCGTCACGAAGACGGGGATTCATCAAAAGTGGTCGCCGTGACATGCACTGCAACCTAGGGGCGAGTCGTTAAAGAACTGCACCACAGCACCGGTCAATCGGCGAAGGCGGGCTCGACGGAGAAATCTCGCCTCGCGCTTGCAATGGTGACCATAAAACCTGCTAGCACATCCAGTAAACACATCCCGCCGACCATGAAAAAGACGCTGGTCGCAAAGGCGGGCAGCAGCAGAAACTCAACCAGGCAGATGATGAACAGCACGAGCGAGAAGGCGTGGTTCATCACCGCGGCGCGGCCCGTTCCAGTCGACTTTATGAGCTCGAAGAAGAGGCAGAGCAGCGACGCTGCGATCAGCGCATGACCCGGCGTAATCGCCCAGTTTACACCGGACGCCATCGGCACTGACAGAAAATCCGTGTCCAACCGCACACGCATCTGCGCAACCGAGCCGAAGGTCTGACCCGACAGCGCCATCAGATTGTAGATCACGACCGGAATCGTCATCAGTGGAAGTATGGACAGAGCCCGCATGACACGGATGTCGGACGTTACGGTTAACCTTCGGTTAAAACTTCGCGTTAGATTTCATCCCAACCGCCCGGATTGCGCGCCCGAGACAGGAGCCACCGCACACCGCGCAGATCATTGATCGACACCTTCAGCCGGCCCAGATTGGTATATTTGCTCTCGCCCTCCCCGCGCTCGCGGTGATTCACATCGCGGTACTCGCAGGCATAACCCTCACGCAGCATTAGCGCGGGCAGATAGCGGTGGATGTGGTCGAAATACGGAAGCCGCAGGAAGGCCTCCCGGCGGAAGACCTTGATACCGCAGCCCGTATCGTCAGCCTCGTCATGCAGCAGCCGTTTGCGCACGCCGTTGCCGACACGCGACGCCATGCGCTTGGCGGCCGTGTCCTTTCGCTTTACCCGGCGGCCACCGACCATGGAGAGATTGTCCGGCGCGTCCGAGCGTGTGAGCTGGTCGAGCATGCCCGGCAGATCGGCAGGGTCGTTCTGTCCGTCGCTGTCGAGCGTTGCAATGATGTCGCCCGTCGCCGCCAGAATACCCGTGCGCACGGCGCGGCTCTGTCCGGCATTGGCACGGTGGGCGAGCACGCGCAGCGCAGGGAAATCCGCTTTCATGGCGAGCAGCCGCGCGCGCGTGTCATCCGTCGAACCGTCATCCACCACGAGAACTTCATAGGCCCGCCCATCCAGCGCGGTCGCGATTTCCTCGATGAGCGGTCGCAGATTCCCGCTCTCATTATAGGCAGGTAGTACGACGGAGACATCCAAGGACATGTCGGCGCTTTGGCAGGTGTTGCGAGCGCGTTCAATGGCCGCTAACCGCCGCCTCGTGAGCGGAACTGCGACAACGAACGGAACGCTGCCGAAACGCCGGTGGCACCTGCTTGGGCTCAGCCTGCTCGTCCTGCTCATGGCGCTGCCCGGGCTGTCCTCGCTCCCGGTGATCGACCGCGACGAGGCGCGCTTTGCGCAGTCATCCGTGCAGATGGTCGAGAGCGGCGACTATGTCGAAATCCGCCTCGGCGAGCGCGCACGAAACAAGAAGCCGATCGGCGCCTATTGGGCGCAGGCCGCCATGCTGAAAATGACCGACTTCGGCGCGCCGGGAGAGCGGCCCGGAGAGCGACTATGGGCGCAACGACTGCCGAGCGTGCTGGGCGGTCTTCTCACCGTGCTACTGACCTATCTCGCAGCAACGCCCATCGTCGGGCGCAAGGGTGCGGCTCTAGCGGGCGCCATGCTCGCGACCTCGCTGCTGTTCACATTTGAGGCCCATATGGCCAAGACAGACGCGCTTTTGCTGGCCAGCACGACTGCCGTCTTCGCCGCCTTGGGCAGGCTCCGCGCGGGCCGCATGCGGGGGGCGGCGTGGCTGTTCTGGATCGGGCTGGGCGCGGCTGTGTTGATCAAGGGACCCGTTGGACCGGCGATTGCGCTGCTGGCGCTTGGCGGGCTGTGGGCTTGGGAGCGGCGGCTCAGCTGGGCGAAGCCCCTGATGGCGCCGTTGCCGATTGTGATCTTTTTCGCGATCTGGCTGCCGTGGGTCATCGCCATCGGGTTGGCGACGGATGGAGCCTTCTTTGCGGAGTCGCTGGGACGCGACTTTGGTGGAAAGCTCGCGACCGCGCAGGAGGATCACGGCGGACCGCCCGGCTATCACCTCATCGCCGTCTGGATCGGCCTCTGGCCCTCCGCGCTCTTCCTGCTGCCCGGCGCGGTCTTTGCCTGGCAGGCCGCCCGACGTGGCGGCGACAGCCTGCCGGCGCGTGGGATGCGGCTGGCCATCGCCTGGGTGGTGCCGTTCTGGATCGTGCTGGAACTCGTCCCGACCAAGCTGCCTCACTATGCCCTGCCACTGTACCCCGCGCTCTGCATCGCCATGGCGGGCGCGGTCGTGGCGATCTGGGGTGCGAAGCAATATGCCGCTACGCGTTGGGCGTCTGCACTCATGTTCCTCGTCGTATCGGCGGCGCTGCTCGGCCTGATCCTGTCGGTCCAGGCGCAATTCGGCGATCCAAACTACTGGAGAGTGGCCATCGCGGCGGCCGTCTTCGCAGCGCTCGCCGCGCTGGTTGCGCTGATCTGTACGATCCTGGCGAAGATGCGCAGCGCCGTGATCGCAGCCGGGCTTTCGGCAATCCCCCTATCGGTGCTGACTTACGGCCTGCTGCTGCCGGGCGCCTCACCCCTGTCGCTGAGCCAGCGCATCGTGGCGGCGTCGCCCGCGCCGATCTTGTCGCTGTTCTACGGCGAAGACAGCCTGCGCTACTATGCCGGGACGGGAAACACGCAATTTGGCGAGACCATTCCCTGGCACAAATTCGAGACTTGGGAAGGCGGAACGCTGGTGCTCGATGAACGCCTCGTGCCCGGCAGCGTCGCTGTCGCGCTGGCTTCGGCTGAGGAGACCGGGGTGTGCCTGTTCGAGCGCAGCCGCATCAAGGGCTTCAACTACACGCGCGCCGATGAGGTAGATCTCGTGCTGTTGGGACAAAAGCCCTGCCCCGCGTCCGGGAGGCCGATTAGCGATTCGCCGCTCAACGAGACACCCCTCAGCGAGACACCCCTCAGCGAGACAGGCCTTAGCGAGAGAAGAGAGCCCGCCCCAGAATTGCCGCCGCGATGAAGGGGCCCAGCAGGACGATCCCAAGCTTGGACCCGACAGAACGCCCCGCCCAGAAATAGCGAAAGAAACCGCGCACTTTGTGCCACTCAACGGTTAGGGTCGGCGCCTCCGAGGTGGAGCCATAGTGACGCGCGCGCGCATCTGGCACGAAGACGACGCCGCCCCCCACTTCGCGCACCGCACGGCAGATCGCGATGTCCTCGACATGGAGGAAGTAGCCCGCGTCGAACCCGCCGACTGCTTTTAGGCTCGCGCGGTCCAGCATCATCACGGCACCCGACACGGTCGGCATGGACACGGGCGCGCTCGGGAGTGGATCGCGGTGATAATTATAGGAGCGTATACCGGGCAAACGGTCGAGCAGGGTAAAGGCGAGCAGCACGGAGAACAGGCTGACCGTGCCGCGCCGCGAGCCACGCTGCTCGACGCCCTGTCCGTCCACCAAACGCCCGCCGGAAAGCCAGGGTAAGTGCCCGCTTTTCTGTCCCGCTTCGAGCATCTGCCGCGCCGCGCCCGGCTCCAGGATGGCGTCGGGGTTGAGGAACAGGACCGCGTCGCCGGAACTCATTTCCGCGCCGTAGTTGGAGCCGCGCGCGAAGCCGATATTGCCGTGACCCTGCAAGAGGCGAAAGCGGTCTTCGGTGCCGAATTCGCTGACCAGCGCGCGGCGCGCCGCCGCGGGATTGCCGTTGTCCACCAGAATGATCTCGGTGAGGTCGGGATCCGCCAGCACGGCGCGAATGGCTTCGAACAGCGCAGGCCCGGTGTGGTAGCTGACCATGACCACGGAAATGCGCGCACGGCTCATGCTTCGGCCTTCAGCTCCAGCACGTCGTTCGGCCCATGATCAGGAATGAGCGCGATCAACATTGCGGCCATGACAATCAGACCCCACCACCAATATTGCCATGCCCCCACGGTCACCGCGCCGCCGACACTCATGCCCATGACCAGCCCCGACAGCGCAGCGAGCCTTGCGCGCGAACCATCTGCAAGCCGGCTTGCGAGCTGGATCCCCAGTCCCACCGCCGCCGCCATGAGCAGCGCCCCAATCGCGCCGAGCTCCAACCAGGCTTGCAGCCCGACATTATGCGGATGCAGCGAGATATAGGGGATGTCGACGCCGATGCGCGTCGTAAAGCCGTCCTGCATATTGCGCGACGCATCCAGCCCGTGACCCAGCAGCGGGCGCTCCATGGAGCGGGCGAGCGTGTAGTCCCACATGCGCAGCCGGTGATCCCAGCTCATGGGAAGCCGTGCCATGAACCCTTCGCTGGCCTGTCGCGAGACCAGTCCTACTATGGGGGCCAGAGCGATTGAGAGGACCGCCGTCGCGCCGGACAGCCGGAACGCGAGCTTCGGTGCGGCCCAGCCGAGGGCAAAGAGCGGCAGCGCACCTAACAATATGATCACCGGCGTGTAGAGTCGGTTGAGCACGCAACCTGCGACCAGCAGTCCGACGAATGCCAGACCCGCCGCCCATGCCGCGCCCTTGGGCAGGCGTTTTGCCATCAGCGCCAATAGCAGCGGCGTCATCAGCGCCCACGCCACCTGCCCGCGGCCGAGATGCATCTCCGCTTCACCCTGCCGGTAATTCAGGTCCTCACCCGCACCGACCGGGTCGAGCGTCAACGACAGGCCATATCCACTCGCCGCGTCGGCGAGGATGACCGCCACTCCGGCCAGCGCCGTCGCCATGAGAATATGCGAGAGATTGCGCTTCAAACGCTCCGAACGGCTAACCAGCAAGATTGGGACGCCGATCCCGATCAGCGCCTGTGTCGCCAACCGCCACGCCGTGTCCGGCCCGTGTTCGCCCCACGCCGTCGTCACCATCATCCAGATGAACAGCGCGGCCAAAACGCCGAGAAACGGGAGCGCGGGGGCCAAGTATCGACGGTCAGCCACGACACGCGGGATTAGCGCAACCAGTCCCGTCGCGCCGAGAATGACGACCAGCCCGGCCCAGGCCAATGCGCCGGCATGATTATAGACAACGGCGAGGCTTAACCAGAAAGCCAGCCATGCGGACAATGTCCGATCGAGCCAGCCGGGGAGCGTCACGCGGCTAGCCCGCGGCCCGCTTCAGGTCCGGCGCGGTGGCCTCATCCGTGAGGGCCGAAATGGCGTCCTCGACGGTCACGATCTGCTGGCCCTGGCTGCCGAGACGGCGGAGCGCGAGCTTGCCCTCTTCCGCTTCGCGGCGGCCGACGACAGCGATCACCGGTATCTTGCGATCGGCCGACAGCTCGCGGATCTTGTAATTGATCTTCTCATTGCGCGTGTCGATCTCGGCGCGCAGGCCAGCGGCCTTGAGCTTCGCGACGACCTCTTCGGCGTAAGGGTCGGCATCCGATGTGATCGTCGCGACGACGACTTGCACGGGCGAAAGCCAGAGCGGGAACTTGCCCGCATAGTTTTCGATCAGAATGCCGAGGAAGCGCTCGAAGGAGCCAAGAACGGCGCGGTGCAGCATCACGGGCGCGTGCTTCTGATCGTCCGCACCGACATAGGATGCGTTCAGGCGCTCGGGCGTATTGGGGTCGAGTTGGATCGTCCCCGCCTGCCATTCGCGGCCAATGGCGTCGCGCAGGACGAAGTCCAGCTTCGGGCCATAGAAAGCGCCGTCGCCCTCGTTCAATTCGACTTCCAGACCGGAGGCGCCTGCCGCCTCCTCCAGCGCCGCCTCCGCCTTGTCCCAATACTCATCCGTGCCGACGCGCATGTCGGGTCGGGTCGAGAATTTCACTTTGACGTCGTCGAAACCCAGATCGGCATAGACGGATTTGAGCAGCTCGGTGAAGGCTTTGACCTCGTCTGTCACCTGGTCGAGCGTGCAGAAGATGTGTCCGTCATCCTGCACAAAGCCTCGAACGCGCATCAGGCCGTGCAATGCGCCCGATGGTTCATAGCGCGCGCAAGAGCCGAATTCGGCGTAGCGAACGGGCAGATCACGATAGCTCTTCATGCCCTGGTTGAAGACCTGAATGTGGCACGGGCAGTTCATGGGCTTGAGCGCCAGAACCTTGTCCTCTTCGGCGATCTCCGCGACGAACATGTTCTCGCGATACTTCTCCCAGTGGCCGGAGGCCTCCCAGAACTTGCGGTCCATCAATTGCGGCGTCTTGATTTCGGCATAGCCATATTCGCGCTGCCGACGCGCCATATAGGCCATCAGGGTCGTGTAGAGCGTCCAGCCATTCGGGTGCCAGAAGGCCTGGCCCTGCGCCTCTTCTTGGAAGTGGAACAGCTCCAGCTGCCGACCCAGGCGGCGATGGTCACGCGCTTCGGCTTCCTCGATTTGCTTTAGGTGAGCGTCGAGCTCTTCCTGCGTGGCCCAGGCCGTGCCGTAGATGCGCTGCAGCTGCGGATTATTGCTGTCGCCGCGCCAATAGGCTCCGGCGACCTTCATCAGCTTGAACGCCTTTCCGATCTTGCCCGTGCTCGGCAGGTGCGGCCCCCGACAGAGATCGAACCACTTGCCCTGTTTATAGACGCTAAGCACTTCGTCCTCGGGCAGATCCCCGATCAGCTCGACCTTGAAGTCCTCACCCAGCTCCTTGAACAGCGCGATTGCTTCGGCGCGCGGCATTTCCATCCGCTCGAATTTGTCATTGCGATTGATGATGAAGGCCATCTTCTTCTCGATGGCGGCGAAGTCGTCCGCGGAGAACGGCTCGTCGCGGTGGAAGTCGTAATAGAAACCATTTTCGATCGTCGGGCC
>CALDUL010000089.1 GCA_937923575.1 uncultured Algimonas sp. | reverse complement strand
TTCGGAAAGATCACCCACAGCGTGCCTATGCTCAGCCTCGGCAATGCGTTCACGGAGGAGGATGTCGTCGACTTCGTGGCACGAGCGAAGCGGTTCCTTGGGCTGGAAGAGGGCGCGGAAATGCGGTTTACGGCAGAGCCCAAGATCGACGGATTGTCGGCCGCGATCCGCTATGAGAACGGTGTGTTGGTCCAAGCCGCGACCCGCGGAGACGGGGCGATTGGCGAGGACGTCACCCGCAATGTGCGCACGATCAAGGACGTCCCGCATACGCTGTCCGGCGAAGATTGGCCCTCCGTTCTGGAGGTCCGGGGCGAGGTCTATATCGACCATGCCGACTTCGACGCCATGAATGCGGCGCAAGACGCAGCGGGCGAAAAGCAATATATGAACCCGCGCAATGCGGCTGCTGGGAGCCTCCGACAGATAGATCCGAACGTCACCGCATCCCGCCCGCTGCGCTTCTTTGCCTATGCCTGGGGAGAGGTGAGCGAACCGCTCGCGGAGACACAATCCGGTTCCGTAGACGCGCTGTCGAGCTTTGGCTTTCAAACCAACGAATTGACGAAGACTGTTGATAACGCACAAGAGTTGATCGCGCATTATCGCGTTATAGAGCAGCGCCGCGCTGCGCTCGGCTACGATATCGACGGAGTGGTCTATAAGGTCGACCGGCTCGACTGGCAGGACAGACTCGGTTTCGCGTCGCGCGCGCCGCGTTGGGCTATCGCGCATAAGTTCCCCGCTGAGAAGGCGGTCACCACGCTGGACCGGATCGAGATCAACGTCGGGCGTACCGGTTCTCTCGCCCCGCTGGCCTATCTCTCGCCGATCAATATCGGCGGCGTGCTGGTCTCCAAGGCGACGCTGCATAACGAGGACGAGATCGAGCGTCTCGGCGTGAAACCCGGTGACACGGTCGAGGTGCAGCGCGCAGGAGATGTGATCCCGCAGATCCTCCGCATGGTGAAAGACGGCGGCGGCGAGCCGTTCGTTTTTCCGACGACCTGCCCGTCCTGCGGTGCGGATGCGGTGCGGGCCGAAGACGAGAAGGGTAAGCGCGATGTCGTGCGTCGCTGTGTCAACCGCATCGCCTGTCCAGCGCAGGCGGTTGAGTATCTTAAATATTTCGCCAGCCGTCCGGCCTTCGACATTGACGGGTTGGGCGACAAGCAGGTGGAGAGTTTCTTCGACGCTGGCTTCATCCGAGAGCCGGCCGATATTTTCACGCTGGAGCGGCGCAATGATGAGTTGAAGCTCGAGACGCGCGAAGGCTTTGGAGAGAAGTCTACCACCGCACTCTTTGCTGCCATCAATGCGCGGCGCAGTGTGTCGATGGAACGCTTCACCCGCTCGCTCGGCGTGCGCCACGTCGGGCAGGGCACATCTCGTCTGCTTGCCCGTGCCTTTGGCAGTTTTGGCGCGCTGCGGGCATCGGTCGAAGTGGGGACAGCAGACATGATGGCCATCGACGGGATCGGCGAGACGTCCGCGAGCGCGCTGCATGACTTTCTGAGCGACGAAGCCTCTGCGGCGGCGCTGGACCGATTGCTCGATCAAGTGACGGTCGAGGATGCGGAAGCGGTCGCGACGGACAGTCCGGTGGCGGGCAAGACGGTCGTATTTACCGGAAAGCTGGAGTTGTTCACCCGCGACGAGGCCAAGGCCCGCGCGCAATCGCTCGGTGCAAAAGTGTCCGGCTCTGTGTCGAAAAAGACAGACTATCTGGTCGCGGGACCGGGCGCGGGCTCCAAGCTGAAAAAGGCAGAAGAGATAGGCGTAACGGTTTTGAGCGAAGCGGGCTGGCTCGCGCTGATCGAGGGCGCCTAGCTCGGTGCGACTTCGCCGAACTCCCCATCATCGCCCATCATCAGCAATTTTGCCGAGATGATAGAGAAATAGGCACCCTGAAGGACGAGCTCGCCGGATTCCACCGCCTTACGCACAAAGTCGAACGTCATCAGATTGCGCAGGGACAGTCGCACGCCTTCCAGCTCCATCTCGAACTGCTCGTTCTCGACATTGCGTGCGCGGACGACGTCGCGGGCGGGTTCCAGATGTTTGATCCAGGAGCCGACGAAGCCCTCGTCCAGACCGGCGAGACATCCCTGAATGCCGCCGCAACTCTCATGGCCCATGACGACGATGCACTTAACCTTCAACACGGTGACAGCAAACTCCAGCGCGGCCGCCGTGCTGGGAGTCGGCGTCGCGACGCCCGCGGGCGGGACGAGGTTGGCGACATTGCGCAGCACGAACATTTCACCGGGATAGGCGTGGAATATGTCGGTCGGATCTACGCGGCTGTCGGCGCAGGAAATCAGCATGACCTTGGGCTCCTGGCCCTCGGTGCCGAGCTTTTCGTAGAGCTCCTTTTGCTCGTGGAATTCGCTGGCGCGAAACTCCTTGTAGCCGGAGATGAGGTCGTTGCGCATTTCGGTAATCAGGTCTGTCATGGAGCGCGGTGTAAAACAGCGGGCCGATGGGTCAAGCGCTCGCATTGACTAAGCTTGGCCAGTCGCCCAATCCCATATCCATGGGCGCGAGCGCGACATATCTGCCGAAGGCGACCGTGCGGGAGCTGTCCCGCCGATCGGACCTCTGGGGTGCGTGGCTGACGTTTCATGTCTGGGCAGTGATCATCGGTGCCTGGGCCGTCGCGATCATCTGGACCAATCCGCTCACAATACTGTTGGCCCTGCTGATTGTCGGATCGCGTCAGCACGGCATGTCGATTCTGATGCACGACGCCGCGCATGGCGTGCTGTTCAAGACGAAGGCGCTGAATGAATTTGTTGGCAAATGGCTTCTAGCCGCGCCCTATGGCGGCGACATCTATGCCTATCGCCACTACCATCTGAAGCACCACCGCCACACGCAGACCGAGCTCGACCCGGACCTCTCGCTTGCGTCGAAATTTCCTACGACCCGGGCGTCGATAAGGCGAAAGTTCATCCGTGATCTGACCGGGCGGACCTTCCTGCGCATTCGGCTTGCCAATCTGCGCTCGACGCAGGAGCCGGGGATGGAGGCGTTCCAGAAGACATCCAGCGTACCATTCTACGCGACCAACGCCGCGCTTTTTGCAGGTCTCGCACTGGCGGGTGCATGGTGGGTCTATCCGGTCCTGTGGCTGCTGCCGCTCGCGACATGGTTCATGGCAGTGTTGCGGATGCGCAATATCGCCGAGCACGCGCTGACCACCACTGACGGGAATGTGTTGACGCAGGCACGCACCACCCGCGCGAACTGGCTGGCGCGCATCTTTCTCGCGCCCTATTGGGTCAACTACCACGTGGAGCACCACGCCTATATGTTCATGCCCTGCTGGCAGTTGCCGCGGGCGCACAGGGCGATGGCAGAGCATCACGACGATATGGAGATGCAGCCGGGCTACGCTCGTGTCCTGCAGCTCGCTGCAACAGGATAGATCATGCGCTTTACGCTCGGCCTCGCAACTTCACTGATGGTGGCGGGGGCAGCGAGTGCGCAGTCGCCTTACGGCCCACCTGCGGAGGCGCAACACCTCTACGATATCGCGACTGCTCCCAGCCCGGAGCGCATCCGCGCCGACATCCAGACGCTCGTCGATTTCGGGACTCGCCACACGCTGTCGGAAACCGAGTCTGACACGCGCGGAATCGGCGCAGCGCGGCGTTGGATCTTCGCGGAGTTCGAAAAGATTTCAGCCGAATGCGGTGGCTGTCTCGAAGTCATCTATGTCAGCGACACCATCAGCGGAGAGCGCCGGATCCCGGAGCCGACCGAGGTCGTGAACGTACTCGCCATTCAGCGCGGCACGGTCGATCCGAACCGCTATGTCATGATGAGCGGCGACATCGACAGCCGCGTCACCGACCCGCTCAACGGTACGTCCGACAGCCCCGGCGCTAATGACAATGCGTCGGGCATGGCGGGCGCGATCGAGGCGGCGCGGGTGCTGACGAAATACGAATTTCCCGGCTCAATCATCTACGCCGGACTGTCTGGAGAAGAGCAGGGGCTCTTCGGCGGCAAGATCGTGGCTGACTATGCGCTGGAGCAGGGCTGGGAGATCAAGGGCGTTCTGAACAACGACATGATCAGCAATATCAGCGGGATAGACGGTGTTGTTGATAATAGCACGGCGCGCGTTTTCTCCGAGGGCACGCGGTTCGTGGAGACGGACGACGAAGCCCGCTCGCGCCGTTTTACCGGCGGCGAAGTCGACAGCCCCAGCCGCAATCTCGCCCGCTACGTCAAGGCGATGGCGGATCAATATATGACCAACCTCGACGTCATGATGATCTACCGCCTCGACCGCTTCGGCCGCGGCGGCCACCACCGACCGTTCAACCAGGTCGGCATCCCCGGCGTTCGTATCATGGAGACGCATGAGCATTATGACCGGCAGCATCAAGACTTGCGGACGGAGAAGACCGCTACGCTGACAATAAAACCGAAATCCTCCATTCCCAAGCTGTATCAAACCACGCTCTATCCAGACGTCGTAGATGGGAGGGCAACGGACGGACGGCCAGGTCGCCGAGGCCTGCAATTCATCGCCGACGAACTGGACCTCGCACGGGGGCGGTCGGCGGTCTTGAACGATGATAACACAATCACGATCAGCATAGATGCCGGGGCGCGCCAGTCGTTCGGGCGGGCCGTGTCTCTAACGACCGTTGTCGATCTTGAATACGCCAAGATGCGGATCGGAAATGCGTTCGAAATCGTCGAGAGCGACGTCGTCTACGGCGACACGATGGACGGCGTGGACGAACGCTATGCCGCCAAGCTCACCGCGCTGAACGCCGTGACGCTCGCGGGCATGGCGGGCGCACCGCCGTTTCCGGAGGACGTGAAAATCGAGGGCGCCGTGCGTGCCTCTGCGGCGATGACATGGACGACGCCGGACAACTCCGACAACCTCGCCGGATACCGGGTGCACTGGCGGTTGACGACCGAGCCGGAGTGGAGCCGCTCGCGCTTCATCGGAAATGTGAACGCGTGGAGTTTCGACAATCTAGTGATCGACAACTACTTCTTCGGCGTGAGCGCGGTGGCCAAAGATGGTAGCGAGACGCCCGTGGTGTTCCCGGGAGCGGCTGGGCGGTTTTAGATCGAGAAACTCGTCCCGCATCCGCAATTCGCCGTCGCATTCGGGTTCGTAATCTTGAACGCCGCGCCGATCAGCTCGCGCGCATAGTCGATCTCGCTGCCGGCCAAGAACTCCAGGCTCATCTCGTCGATCAGAACTTTCGCACCGTCGCGCTCCAGCAGCAGGTCGTCGGCCTGCTTCTCGTCGGCGAAGTCGAACTTGTAGGAAAAGCCAGAGCAGCCTCCGCCCTCGACCGCGACCCTTAGAAAGCGGTCCACACCCTGCTTGGCCATGATCGCGTTGATTTGCTTCGCGGCGGAGGCCGACAGCGTGACGGGAGTTTCGGTGGCGGTATCAGACATAGACTCTATATAGCGCGAAACGTCCCAACGGAAAGTGCCAGCCTTGACCGTCTTTCAGCCGACCCGCCGTTCCCGCGCGCCCTACGCCAGCGACCCGTTCAATGCGCGCGGCCGCCTGATCCCTCAGCCGAGCACTTCGGAGCGCTCGGCTTTTCAGCGCGACAAGGACCGGATCATCCACTCGTCCGCCTTCCGTCGCCTCAAGGGCAAGACGCAGGTCTTTGTCGCGCATGAGGGCGACTACTACCGCACCCGACTGACGCATTCGATCGAGGTGAGCCAGATCGCGCGGTCGATCGCGCGCGTGCTGGGGTTGGACGAGGACTTGGCCGAATGCCTCGCGCTCGCCCATGATCTCGGCCACCCGCCCTTCGGTCATTCCGGCGAGGACGCGCTCTCGGCGGCCATGGCGCCTTACGGTGGGTTCGATCACAACGCCCAGACACTGCGCATCATCACAGCGTTGGAGGGGCGCTATGCCGAGTTCGACGGGCTGAACCTGACCTGGGAAACACTGGAAGGCATCGCCAAGCATAACGGCCCGCTGGTGCGGCGCGAGGCAGATTATAAAACGCTGCCTTGGGCGCTGACCTCGCTGGCAGATTACCGTGATCTAGAGCTGCACACCTTTGCCGGACCAGAAGCGCAGGTCGCGGCGATCAGTGACGACATCGCCTATATCAACCACGATATCGACGACGGGCTACGGGCCGGGCTGTTCTCGGTCGCCGACATCATGGACGTGCCCTTCGTGGGCGACGCCTTCCGTGATGTGCAGAGGCGCTATCCCGACATTTCCGAAGACCGCCTGATCCATGAAGCGGTGCGCGACATGATCGGGATCATGGTGGCCGATGTGCTGGCAGAGACCCGCGCGCGGTTGGAAGAGCACGATCCGCAAAGCCCGGACGATGTGCGGAATCTGCCGGAGGCGATCTGCGATTTCTCCGCCGATTTCCGACTGAAGGAAAAGCCGCTGCGCGAATTCCTGATGACGCGCATGTACCGCCACTACAAGGTCAACCGCATGATGGGGCAGGCGGGCCGTGTAATCGGGGAACTGTTCGAGCTCTTCATCTCCGACCCGACCCTGCTGCCGACCGAGGTGCAGGCGCGGGCGAAGGGGGCGCACAGGGTCGAGACGGCGCGTGTGGTCAGCGACTATATCTCGGCAATGACCGACAACTTCGCCCTGACGGAGCACCGCAAGCTATTCACGGCAACCGGCTATTTGGGCGGCTGAGCGGACTCAGCGGGCGGCACACAGACATCTGCAAGATTTCATTAAGAAATAGCCCGGATTGCCTTATTCCATCCGCAAGACGCGGGCAGTGCTTCGCGCTATGAAGAATAACGCGCCGATTCGCAGGCGATGCGGCGGCGCAAGGGGAGACCGATGGAAGGTATAGAACCCGAGTTCAATCCGGCCATGGCGGATGATGAGCCGCTGACGCCGTTCGACGTGCATGAGCGCTCTGAGCGTGCTGGCCTAATCAAACTGCTGATCGCGGCGGCCACATTGCTGGCCCTCGCGCTGATCGTGCTGAAGCTCTATCAGCCCGGCGTGCGTGCGCGTACCGATCCGCCGCTCATCACGGCCGAAAACACGCCCTTCAAGGTCGTGCCGGACGATCCTGGCGGCTTTCAGGCGCCCGATCAGGACCGCGAAGTTTTCGAGGTCATGTCCGGCAATGCGCCCGTGACGGACGTCGTGACGCTGCCCGCGCCCGAAGTGCCGATCACGCTTCCCAAGATCGAAGAGGTCAAACCCGACCCCGCACCCGTAATCACCGCGCCAAAACCTGTCGTGACGGCGCCCAAGCCTGCGCCAAAACCCGTGATGACTGCGCCCGCCCCCGCGCCTGTCGCCGCGACGGGTTCATCCGATTGGGTCGTGCAGATCGCCAGCCTGCGTTCGCAGGCCGAGGCCCAGTCCAGCTATGACGCCGTCGCCGCCAAAGTGCCGAACATCCTGTCGTCCTACTCCGCCGACATCCGCCGCGTCGATCTGGCGGAGAAGGGCATCTACTTCCGCGCGCGGGCGTCCGGCTTTGCCGACCGCGATGCGGCCAACCGCACCTGCGCTGCGCTGAAAGCGGCCGGTCAGGCCTGCTTTGTGACGCGTCGATAGTGAGCCAAGCGGCCGTCATACTGGGGCTGTCGGGCCCGAAGCTGATGCCGCAGGAGCGCGCGTTCTTTCGCGATCTCAACCCGTGGGCGTTCATCCTGTTCGCGCGCAATGTGGAGAGCCCGGAACAGCTCAAGCGGCTCAACACCGAATTGCGCGAGAGCGTCGGCCGCGATGCGCTAATCTTCGTCGACCAAGAAGGTGGCCGCGTGCAGCGATTGCGCGCGCCGCATTGGCGGCCCTATCCGACCGGCGCGGCCTATGCCGCCGTGCATGATGCAAACCCGGTGAAGGGCCGCCGCGCCATTCACCTGGGCCATCGCTTGATTGCGGACGATCTGCGCGCCGTCGGGATCACGGCGGACTGCGCGCCCGTGCTCGACCTGCCGCAAGAGGGCGCAGACCCGATCATATCCGACCGGGCTTTTGGCACATCGGTCGAGCAGATTATCGATCTCGCCCATGCCGCCATGTCGGGATTGATGTTGGGCGGGGTTGCCCCGGTCGTGAAGCATATTCCCGGCCATGGCCGGGCGACTGTCGACAGCCACAAGGCTCTGCCGCAAATCGACACAGCGCTCGACGAAATGGAGCTGACGGACTTCCTGCCGTTCCGCAATCTGTCCGACGCGCCCATGGCGATGACCGCCCACGCGGTTTTGGGCGAAGTCGATGCGGAACCCGTCACCCTGTCGCGCAAGGCCATCATCGAGATCATACGCGCGCGGATTGGCTTCGACGGCCTGCTGATGAGCGACGATTTGGACATGAAGGCACTCGCTGGCAACGACCTCGCCGCCAAGACCGAAGCGGCGCTGGATGCGGGCTGCGATATTGCGCTGCAGTGCTCGGGCAAAATGGCCGATATGGTACGCGTCGCCGCGGGCGCTCGGGGGTTGGAAGGCCGCGCGTTGGAGCGCGCTCGCATCGCGGAGTTTTGCGGCGTTCACGCATCCGAATTCAACCGCCAAGCCGCCGAAGCCGAGTTCGATGCGCTGATGGACGCAGTCTGATGGACGACTTCCAGGAAGATCTTCAATTCGAAGCGGCCGATGAGGCGGTGGAGTCCGAGTCGGCGCTGATCCTCGACATCGACGGCTATGAGGGCCCGCTGCACCTGCTGCTGGAGCTCGCGCGCAAGCAGAAGGTCGACATTGCGCGGATCTCCATTCTCGCGCTGGCGGAGCAATATATCGCCTTCATCAAGACTGCGCAGGATCTGCGGATTGAGCTGGCTGCGGACTATCTCGTCATGGCGAGTTGGCTGGCCTATCTGAAGTCGCGTCTGATCCTGCCGAGCGACAAGCCGGAGAACGAGACGCCGGAAACGCAGGAGCTTGCCGCCATGCTCGCCTTCCGGCTGGAACGGCTGGATGCCATGCGCCGCGCGGTTGAAGGGCTGCAGCGCCTGCCGCGCACCGGCGACACAGTGCTGGTCCGCGGCGCGCCGGAGGGCGTTCGGTCGCGTACCTCTCCTTTATGGGAAGCCGAAATCTTCGACCTGCTGAAGGCTTACGGCAAGTCCCGCGCGCGCTCGGCCTTCAAGCATCACAAGCTGCCTAGGCCGAAAGTGCTGACGATGGACGAAGCCCGCACGCGGCTGCAACGCGCCATGAGCGCTGTCGGCGTCGACCTGTCCGACTGGACATCGATGGACAGCCTGATCGAGCTGGATGGGCTGGATGCGGATGTGCCGCAGTCTTCCGTCCAGGCGTCGTCCCTGCTGGCGGGGCTGGAACTCGCCAAGGAAGGCACGATCGAATTGCGCCAATCGTCCGCTTTCCAACCGATTTTCCTGCGCAATGCCACGCGCACAGTCGTCGCCGAGGAAACAGCATGAGCACGCGCCCGACATCCCAACGCCTCGACCTCGCCACGGCCGGTATCGAAATGGACGTGGTCGCGCTGACAGATCGCCTGCATGAGAGCTCAGAAGGCATGGACGCCGATCTGCGCCTGCTGGAAGCGCTGCTCTTTGCGGCCAGCGAGCCCATCGATGTTGCGACTCTGCGTGAGCGCATGCCCAAGGATGCGGACGTCGGGGCGATGATCGCCCGTCTGCAGCGCGACTATGCGGGCAGGGGGATTGCGCTTGTCGGCGTGGCGGGACGCTGGCGTTTCCAGACCGCGCCGGACCTTGCGGACAAGCTCGTCGATGTGAAGGAAACACCGCGCAAGCTGTCCAATGCCGCGCTGGAAACGCTCGCCATCATCGCCTACCACCAGCCGGTGACGCGCGCCGAGATCGAAGACGTGCGCGGTGTGGCCGTCAGCAAGGGCACGATCGACGTTCTGATGGAGCTGAACTGGGTCCGCCTGCGCGGCCGCCGCCGCACGCCGGGTCGCCCGGTGACCTACGGTACAACGGAAGGCTTCCTCGCCCATTTCAATCTAGAGCAGATTACCGATCTTCCCGGTCGCGACGAGCTCAAAGCGGCTGGCCTTCTCGATCCGCGCCTGCCCAAGGACTTCGAAATGCCCGAGCCGCGCATGCAGGACGCGCTGGAGAACGACGAAGACCCAATGGAAATGGAAGTCGAGGAGAAGGACTTCTTCGAGGACTTTCTCGCAGAGGACGATTGATCGCATCCTGCGCCGGCCGCGTTGACCGCGCGCGCCCACATCACTAGGTAAGCCCCATGTTCACCGCACACCCCATCGGCATCATCGCCATTCTCGTCATCGCCGTTCTGGTCTTTGGCGGCCGCGGCAAGATCAGCTCCATCATGGGCGATCTCGGTAAGGGCATTACTTCTTTCAAGAAGGGGCTGAAGGACGATACTTCCGCAGCGCCGACAGTCGATCCTGCCGAAGAGGCCATCGACGTCACCCCGCCTCGCCAGAAGAAGTAATTCTCAATGTTGCCGTCCTTCGGCTTCGGCGAAATGATTATCATCGCGCTGCTCGCGGTGATCGTGGTCGGCCCCAAGGACCTGCCGAAAGTCATGCGCACGCTGGGCAGCTGGATGGCGCGCATCCGGGCGATGGGCAATGAGTTCAAATCCGCCTTTGACGACATCGACACCCATGAGGATATCAGGGAGCTGCGCGCCGAAATGGCCGAGCTGCGCAATATGAAGCTTCTGGATGAGGACTTCCTTGACGAGGTCGAGGCGGTGAACCGGGAGATCGCCAAGGACGTGCAGGATGCGGGCGATACGGCCGCTCCAAAGCCTTCCGCAGAGACATGAACAGTCAGCCGAAACTGGACGGCGCGGACGAGATCGAGGCGTCCTCCGCCCCGCTGCTCGACCATCTGAACGAGCTGCGCTCCCGGCTGATCAAATGCGTGCTCGGTGTGCTCGGCGGAATGATCGTCTGCGCGCCGTTTCTGACCGATATCGTCCGTCTGCTCCTGCTGCCGTTCGACCAAGCGATCCTTCGCTACAACGCGCGGCAGCTCGCAAAAGGCGGCACGCCAATCGACATGGAAATTATCGCGACGGCGCCACTGGAGACCTTTTTCGTCAAGCTGAAGATTGCGCTGTTCGGCGGTGTCGTGCTCGGCTTTCCGATCATCGCCTACCAGCTCTACCGTTTCGTCGCTCCGGGGCTCTACCGGAATGAGCGCGGGGCATTTCTGCCTTACCTCATCCTCAGCCCTCTGCTCTTTATCGCGGGTGCGAGCCTGGTCTTCTTCTTTGTCTATCCCTTCGTGTTGGAATTTGCGCTGTCGCAACAGGCGCTGGGCGGCGGGCAGGAAGTGAAATTGCTGCCGCGTATCGCGGATTATCTCAAGCTATCCACCACGCTCTTCCTCGCCTTTGGGATCAGCTTTCAGCTGCCCGTTATCCTGTCACTGCTGGGCCGGGCCGGGATCGTGAGTTCGGAGCAGCTGGGCGCGTGGCGCAAATATGCACTGCTCGCGATTGCTGTCTTTGCCGCCTTCGCCACGCCGCCCGATCCGATTACGCAGTTCATCCTCGGCGGCGCGATCTACCTGCTTTACGAGGTCTCGATATTCACCGTGCGACTGGTGGAGCGAAAAGCGGACACGACCGAGGACGCCGCGGCTTAGCGCTTCCTTAACCCTGTTCGTACACATCCTCTTGGCAATTATGTCCAAAGGATCAACGCCCATGCGCTCCCTGCTCACTCTCGTCCTGCTCGCGTCCACCGCAACCGCAGCACAGGCCCAGACCAGCTACAACACCGTCGTGGAGGCTGCCCCGACCTTTGATAGCACCATTTCCGCGCCCATCGAATATGATGCCAACGGCGTTGTGAAAGCTCAGCATTTCAAGGCTGAAGACCTGACGCCAGAGCAACTCAATGCGTTGCTGGCCGAAGCCGACCGCGTTCGCTCCTACCAGCATTCGTCCGGCATCTATGTGCGCCCCGAAACGGCGGCGCCGTCGGAAGTCTACGAAATAGAGCTCTATGAAACACCCGTGACGGCAAATACCTATGTTGAGTCCGTTCCAACGGCCTCGGCCCCGATGATGGCCGCGCCCATGACAACCGCGCAGATGCACACGGTGGTGAAGGGCGACACGCTCTACAACATCTCCAAGCGCTACAACCTCACGGTCGACGCGCTGAAATGGAAAAATGGTCTGTCCGACAACACACTGTCGCTGGGCCAGGTGCTGACGATTACCGAAGCCACGCCGATGGCACAGAGCTACTCCGCACCGATGACGACCTACGCGGCCACCACGGTCCATACCCCGTCCTACACGCGCATTGTCGAACCGGTCGCTACAACCATGGAGACGCAATCCGTTCTGACGACAACGGACGCCGTCTATGCCGTTCTGCCAAAGGACACGCTCTATGCGATTTCGCGCCGGACCTGCACCAAGGTCGCCGCGCTGATCAGCGTCAACGGGATCACGAATCCGGGCGCGATCAAGCCGGGTCAGCGACTGACTATCCCCGCTGGGCACTGCCTGAAAAACTAGGCCCGTGAATTGGGGAGAGGGCGGGTCGATCCTGTCCGGACCGCTTGCGATTGCGCGCGGCCATCTTATATAGCCGCAAACGCTTCAGGCCGGGGTCGTTCCTCGGCCTTTGCCTTTTCAAGGGCTTTTTGCAGGGAAGACGATCATGGTGTTCACTCTCATCGCGCAAGCGGCTCCGGCCGGCGGAGCAGGCGCATCGCTGGCAGCACAGATTTTGCCGCTCGTGCTTATCGGTCTGATCTTCTACTTTCTGCTGATCCGCCCGCAGAGCCAGCGCATGAAAAAGCATCGCGCATTGCTCGACTCGATCACGCGCGGCGACACGGTCGTCACCAATGGTGGGCTGATCGGCAAGGTCAAGAAAGTCGCGGATGACGAATTGACCGTCACCTTCGGCGCGGGCGACATCAAGGTCGTGCGCTCCATGATTGCGGATGTCCGCAACAAGACCGTCGCGGCCAACGACTGATGCTCTTCTTCTCCCGCTGGAAGACGCTCTTCATTCTCGGACTCGTCGTCCTCGGCCTGCTGCTGGCCGCACCCAATGCGATGAAAGCCGACACTCGGGCCAATATGCCCGGCTTCATGCAGAACACGATTAATTTGGGCCTCGACCTGCAGGGCGGCGCGCAGATGCTGCTCGAGGTCGATCTCTCCTCGGTCGAGCGTCAACAGCTCGCCAACCAGCGCCTCGGTGTGCTGGAGACCTTCCGCGACCCTTCCGACGGTGGTCCGCGCATTCGGATCGCGTCTGTTGCCGTGCGCGACAATGTGGTGATCGGCAAGTTACGCGATGTGGCGGATCAGGAGCGCGCTCTTGTGCTGCTTCGCGAGGCCGTTGCGCCCGTCGATCCGCGCCAGCCGCTATCTCCGCCATCGACGGTCGTCAGCCCACGCGGCGCGGACGGCTTTGAGGTCCGCATCACGCAGGAGCAGATCGAGTTCGTGCAGGCGCGCACTATTGATCAGTCCATCGAAGTGCTGCGCGACCGTATTGACCCGCAGGGCACGACCGAGATGACGCTGGTCCGCGAAGGCGATGAGCGCATCCTGCTACAAGTTCCGGGCGCGAAAAATGTCGACGAGATCAAGGAAGCCATCAACAAGACGGCGAATCTGTCCTTCAACATGGTCCATGACGACTCGAACGACGAGCGCAAGCTGCGCACGGCACAGGAAACGGGCGAGACCACGACCATTGGCACGGTCTACCGCACATTCCAGGACGGGCAGGGTGGCGGCGGCCTGATCATCGAGGAGCGAACGCGTATCACGGGTGAATGCGTCGAAAATGCCTCGCCGGGTGTCGGCCCCGCCGGGCAGCCTATCGTGAACTTCAGCTTCAACTTCCGCTGTTCGCGCCTGTTCGGTGAGCTGACGGCCAAGAACATCGGCAAGCGCTTCTCCATCCTTCTGGATGACGAGATCATCACCGCTCCCAACATTCGCGGCGCGATCCCCGGCGGTAGCGGCTATATCGAGGGCTCGTTCACGCCCGCATCGGCCGCCACGCTGTCGCGCCTGATCAATGCGGGTGCGCTGCCGGCCAAGCTGAAGATCGTGCAGGAGAATACCGTCTCGGCCGAGCTCGGCGATGCGTCGATCCGTGCGGGTCAGGTCGCGTCGATCATCGGTTTGATAGGCGTCGCAATCTTCATGCTGCTGTCCTACGGCTTCCGCTTCGGGACAATCGCTATCCTTGCACTTGCGACGAACATCATCCTGATCGCGGGCGCGCTGACGCTGCTCGGTGCGACGCTGACCCTGCCGGGAATTGCGGGTATCATCCTGACGATCGGTATGGCGGTGGACGCCAATGTGCTGATCTTCGAGCGCATCCGGGAGGAGACCCACAACGGTCGTCCGCCGGTCAATGCCATCGAGACAGGCTACCGCCGCTCGCTCGCGCCGATCTTGGACGCCAACATCACCACGATGATCGCGGCCGTGACGCTCTACTTTGTCGGCTCCGGCCCGGTGCAGGGCTTCGCCGTGACGCTGGCCATTGGTATCGTGACGTCGGTCTTTACCGCCGTCGTCTTCGCCCGCCTGCTGACCGCGACTTGGCTTCGTGGAACGCGGCCGAAAACCCTCCCGATCTAGGACAAGCTCATGCGCGACATTTCCATGGTCAAGCTGCTGCCGATCGAGCCGAAGGTTCCCTTCCTCTCGGCTCGGAAGATCGCAGCGGTTCTCTCCGTTCTGGCGATCATCGCCTCGGTGTTCCTCTTTAGCACGCGCGGGCTGAACTACGGCATCGACTTCACTGGCGGTGTGGTTGCCGTGGTGGACTTTGGCGAGGAGCCGCCGCTTGACGCACAAGACAAGATTCAGACCGCATTCCCGGGCTCTATCGTGCAAAACATTTCGCAGGGTGCCACGGCTGAGGCGACCTATGACTTCCTGCGTATTGGCTTGCCGTTAAGCGTGGAGACGGACGAAAATCTTTCCGAAGAAGATGCCGACGCCGCCGTCAAAGACGCGCAGCAAGAGGCGCAGGATTCGCTCTACGCCTTGCTCCGCGCGGAATATGGCGATGTGACGACGGTCAGCAACAATACGATTTCCGGCAAGGTGTCGGGCGAGTTGCGGCGCAAGGGGACCATCGCGGTCCTGCTCGCATTGGGGCTTGTGCTGGCCTATATCTGGTTTCGCTTCGAGTGGCAGTTCGGCGCGGGCGCAGTGGTGGCGCTCCTGCACGACGTGATCCTGACCATCGGCGTATTCAGCCTGGTGCAAATCGAATTCAACCTCGCCATCATCGCGGCCATCCTGACTATCGTTGGCTACTCATTGAACGACACGGTGATCGTCTACGACCGCATCCGCGAGAACCTGCGCAAATATAAGAAGCGCCCGCTGCCCGAAGTGATCAACATGTCGATCAACGATACACTGTCGCGTACTATCCTGACCTCGGTCACCACGCTGCTCGCACTGATCGCGCTCTATGTGCTCGGCGGCCCCGGGCTGGAGGGCTTCTCCTTTGCCATGATCTGGGGTGTGATCGTCGGAACCTATTCGTCCATCTTTGTCGCATCGCCCCTGCTGATGGTGCTCGGTCTCAAGCGCGGTTCCCGGATCGACGCGACGCCAGCGCCTTCGGACGACGCAGCCCGGACGGCGTAATCACCAGCACGGCGACGCCTATAAGCGCGGCGTTGCTCAACTTGCCGAGTTCGTGAGTAGAGGACGACTCCACGCCGTCGCCGACCAGCCGCCCGTCCGCGCCAAGGCGCTTGACGACCGTGCCAAGTCGGGGGTGGCCTACCACGACCAGATCATCTGTCCGCGGCTGGCGTCTGCGCAAAACCAGCAGATCGCCGGGCCGCAAGGTCGGCAGCATGGAGCGCCCGCGCACGCGGAAAAGGCGGATCATCTGTAGCGACCAAAAAAAAGCCCGCCCAGAGATGGGCGGGCTTGATGTGTCGTATGGATCACAGCCCTAGAGCTTTGGCTCGACCACTTCGCAATTCGGCGCGTAGGGCGTCGTGACGCGGTGCGTCTCCACACCTTTGCTCTTCCAGAAGACTTCGGCGAAGTCATTGGCGAGCGCGACGAGTTTCTCGCCGTCTTCGCGGTGCAGATCCTGCTTCACGGCGGATCCAGCGAGCATGATGCCGTGGGCCAGCTCGTGGCACTTGGCCATGTCTTCCTGGTTCTTGGGTTTCATGAAGTCGCCCCAGATGACGCGAGTCTCATGCTTGCACTTTTCCGCCATTTCTTCCTTCTTGGCGGTGTTGCGCGCGACCTGCATGGCGAAGCCGGTATCCGACAAACCCTTGTCCTTCAGGCTCAGCAGGATGTCGATCTGGCGAAGGGCGGAGACCGCGTAATACTGCACGATGCGCGCGTCATAAATGCCGCAGGGGATGTCGCAATGGGCGTCAGCGACGGGCAAATCCATGCGAGAGAGGAGTGTGTGCAACATGACCTAGCCTTTCCGCTTGATGAGATAGGCCGCGCCAGCAACCAAAGCGACGCCGACGATGGCGATGGCCCATCCGTGTTGGACGATGAAGTGCGCGCTATCCGCGCTGGCATGGTCACCGGGATGGGCGAAAACGGGGGAGGCGATCAGGCTTGCGCTGACCGCAGTGAAAAGGCTGGCACGTCGCATGGCAATTCCTTTGCATAGGGTTAAAGGGCGTGCGCGACCCCTAGGGCAAACGGCTACGCATCCGCAAGACGAACAAGGACCGGTGTGACGATTTCCATCCATAACGATGTCCTTGAGCGCGTCTCGCTCGCCGATCCGGACCGGATGCGGGCCGCGCGGCTAGCCGATCCCGATCTGCGTGACCGCCTGTTTGCGCTCTACGCCTTCCATGCGGAGCTCGCGAAAGTGCCGGAGCTCGTCAGCGAACCGATGCTCGGTCAAATCCGCTATCAATGGTGGCGTGACTGCTTGGACGAGATTTACGGCGACAAATCCGTGCGCGGGCATGAGGTCAGCACACCGCTGGCCGAGATGGTGCGGGCGAGCGGAGTCAGCCGCTTCCTGCTGGAGCGGATCATCGACGGTCGCGAGCGCGATCTCGATCCGCGGCCTTTCGCGTCGATCAATGAGGCGACGAGCTATGCAGACGCAACCAGCGGAGCGCTTCTGAATGCGGCGCTGGCTGTGCTGGGCGAGGATGGGCGCGATGCAGCAGGGCGAGCATGGGGCCTGACAGGTCTGGCGCGCGGCTATCGCTACTACGCCGACACCATGCTGAAAGAGGTGGCGTTTGCCGACATTTTGGCCGCAGCTCGGGATGCCTATGACGAGGCGAGGGGAAAAACGTCTGCCAGCGCTATCCCAGCGCTTGCTTATGTCTCGCTCGTGCCGGGATATTTGAAGCGGATGAGCAGGTCGGACTATGAGCCAACGCAAGCCGTGCCAGACTACGTGCCATTTGCAAAGCAAGTACGGATGTTGGGAGCTGTGGCGCGCGGAAAAATCTAAGCCCGCGCTACCCCCACTTTCCAATATCCGCCAAGGCCCGCTCGGCCATCGCGCGTCGTTTTACCCGCGTTTTCTGCTTGCCCTTCGCACGCGAGCCGTCCTGGTTTTTCATCACCAAGTTCTCGACAGGGGGGAATAGGCCGAAGTTGACATTCATGGGCTGGAACTTCGCTTTCGGTCCTGAGATAAAGCCGCCCGTGACGTGTTCGACCAGCGCGCCCAGCGCCGTGGTCGCGGGTGGCGGAGCGAGTGTCTCGCCCTTCGCCTGCGCCGCCGCCATGCGGCCCGCGATGAGGCCAAGCGCTGCGCTCTCCACATAGCCCTCGACGCCCATGATCTGCCCCGCAAAACGCAGGTCCGGGCGGGAGTTCAGGCGTAGCTGCCCGTCCAGCAGCTTGGGCGAGTTGATGAAGGTGTTGCGGTGGATGCCGCCGAGCCGCGCGAAGCGGGCCTTCTGCAGGCCCGGAATCATGCGGAAGACGTCGGTCTGCGCTCCGTATTTCATCTTCGTCTGGAAACCGACCATATTGTAGAGCGAGCCATGGGCATTGTCCTGGCGCAGCTGCACGATAGCGTGGGCTTTGACTTTCGGATTGTGCGGGTTGGTCAGGCCGACCGGCTTCATCGGGCCGAAGCGCAATGTTTGCGGCCCGCGCGCGGCCATGACCTCGATCGGCAGGCAGCTCTCGAAATAAGGCGTGTCTTTTTCGAAATCCTTGAACTCCGTCTGGTCGGCGTCGATCAGCGCCTGGATGAAGGCATTGTACTGTTCTTCATCCAGCGGGCAATTGATGTAGTCCGCCCCGTCACCCTTGTCGTAGCGGCTCTGCATCCAGGCTTGGTCGAAATCGATACTGTCGTGATAGACAATCGGCGCGATGGCATCGAAGAAGGCGAGCGAGTCCTCGCCGGTCTCTGCCAAGATTGCCTGGGCGAGACTGTCAGCGGTCAGCGGACCCGTCGCGATGATGGTGTTGCCCCACTCCGCAGGCGGGAGTCCGGTGACCTCTCCATATTCCACCGTGATCAGCGGGTGCTGGGACAGCAGTAGAGTGACGGCGTCCGAGAAAGCGTCCCGGTCCACCGCCAGCGCGCCGCCGGCAGGCAGCTTGTGGACTTCGCCGACACCCATGATGAGCGAGCCGGAACGGCGCATTTCCTCATGCAGCAGGCCGACCGCATTGCCGAGGTGATCGTCCGAGCGGAAGGAGTTGGAGCAGACCAACTCCGCAAAGCCGCCGGACTGATGTGCGGCCGTCATGCGATGCGGGCGCATTTCGTGCAGCACGACAGGAACGCCGGCTTCTGCGACTTGCCAGGCCGCCTCCGAGCCCGCCAATCCGGCGCCGACAATGTGGACGGGTCTAATGTCAGTCTTGAGCATGGCGCGCAGATAAGCCTCCGCTCTACCGCTCGCAAGCGGCTTGCTCTGCGACGACTGCGCGCTAGGGTGGCACTCGAGAGATCAGGGGTACTCAAGGGGAAAATATGTCCGAACTCGTCGCGCGTCCTTACAACAAGGACTACGAGATCACCGACGCCATGTTTGGCGCGTTTCGTTCGCCGGGCGGCGCAAGGCTGTTCTGGCGGCTGCTGTTCTGGACGTCTGTGCTGTTCACCGTGCTTTACGCCGTGCTAATCCCGCCGCTCGGCCGCAGCATTGCCGCGATGATTAACGAGATCAGCTCCGTCGATGTGGCGAGCGACGAGGAAATCGGCAGAGCGATGGCGCGGACTTTCGGATCGGTCGGGACGCAGCTCTTCATCCTGTCATTGGGCTCTCTGGCCATCATCGCCGTGGTCAAGGCGGCTTTCTACCGTGCCTATTTCCGCAACGATCTCGGGGGCGTCTTCCCGTTCCGCCTCGGCATGGATGAGGTCCGGCAGTTCGTCGTCCAGCTCGGCTACTATGTCGTTCTCATGGTGGTCTACATTCTAATCCTTCTCGTCGGCACGACGGTCAGCGTTTTGCTCGGAGGTAGCGGCGGAGCGATGACGGCCCTGGGCGGCGTGTTGATGCTGTTGACCTACGTCGGCATTATCGTCTGGTTTGTCTGGTTCGGGGTGAAGTTCGCACCGGCCAGCGCCCTGACAGCCCTGCGCGGGAAGACCCACCTGCTCGCCGCGCGTCACGTGTCGAAATACCGTTTCTGGGCGCTCTTCGGTTCGCTCGTGGTCGCCTATATCCTCGGCTATATTGCGGCCTATTTCCTGCTGCTCGTCGGCGGCATTGTCGGCCTTTCCGGCCTGTTTAGCGGCGGCGTGCTCGACATGTTTTCCAGCGGAGATGCGGAAGGCGCGATGGCGACGATGTCGGCGACGACATCTACGATCGGGTTCAAGATTGCGGCGCTGATCGGCATATTCATCTTCTGCGCTGGTACGGCCTTCTACACGCTCATGCTACTCGGCCCGTCTGCATTCTTCGTGCAGCAATGGGAAGACATGGACCCGACCAAGGCGTTCGAGTAGGGGCAGGGCGAACCACGCAGGCGCACCCTCTCCGGGCAAATCTGGAAAAAACCCGTAGGCCTGATTAAAAAGTTGCATGAAGATCATTGCCTCCGCCCTTGCCCTGACACTGACATTTGGAACCATGTCCGACGCCTGCGCAAATGGGGCGAAGAAGACCCCGCCTGAAGTCCTCCAACCCTACAAGGCCTACAGAGCCGCGGTGAAGTCCGGCGACAATGCCGCCGCTATGAAACACGCGAAAACCGCTTGGCAGGAGGCGGAAGCCCGCATGGGCGATAGCAAGACGACCGGCGATCTGGCGTCCAATTACGGTAGGTTGGAAACGGGCGGCGAACCAGCCGACGGCCAGATCGATGCCATGAAGCGTGCCATGGAACTGTCGGTTCATCACGGCGAGGACTATCCGCTCATGTATATGGAACGAGGCCTGCGCCGCGTGACTCTGCTGTCACGCGCGGGGCGTGAGTCGGCTGTAAAATCCGGCGCGACCAAGTTGGTCGAATTCGGTCGCGAGCAGGAGTTGGGCGACAGTACATTGCTGGCCGAGGCCCTGACCATCATGGCCGGGCAACAGGCCTCGTCCGGCAAACACGAGGCCGCGCGCCGTTCTGCGGAAGAGGCGCTCGGTATTTTCGAACGCTCTACCGACGGGATCGTCAGCAGCTATTCGCTGCAGGCCAATCTCTACAAGGGTTATGCTGATGAAGCCGATGAGGACTTTCTCGGCGCGGCGCTTTCCTATCAGAAGGTGATGGAAGCAACCGATGGCCTTGACCCGGAGAAATATGAGGTTGTCGGAACGACGCTCGGCCGCTGGATCTACATGCGCGGGGCGCTCCGCACGGCGGGAGAGTTGGAGACAGCGGAAGCGCAAGGCCTTTGCCAATGCTGGCCCTATGACAAGGCCCGCAATGAATCGGTGCGTCCGATAAAGCGCGTTCCGCCGAAGATGCCGCGCAAGGCGCAGCAGTCCGGCTATACCGTGGTCGAGTTCGACCTGACAGACGAAGGCCGCACCACCAATCCGCGCGTGGTCACGGCCTGGCCGGACTATTACGAAAGACCTGCGCTCAAGGCGCTAGCCAAGTAAGAATACACCCCACGCACGCCAGGTGAGAGCGATACTGACCGCACGGACCTGACGACGACGATAACATTCCGGCTCGCCGACACATCGGGCAAGCTGATCTGGTAGCTACTCCGCCGCCGCCTTCCGCGCGCTGATCGTTTCCAGCATCGGCTTCAGGTAGCGCCCGGTCCAGCTCTCGGCCACGCTGGCGACATCTTCCGGCGTGCCTGTGGCCACGATCTCCCCGCCGCCATCGCCGCCTTCGGGACCGATGTCGATGACGTGGTCCGCCGTCTTTACCACGTCGAGATTGTGCTCGATGATGACCATGGTGTTGCCGTTGCCGACGAGCTCTTGAAGGACGGTGAGCAGTTTGTTGACGTCCTCGAAATGGAGGCCAGTCGTCGGCTCATCGAGAATGTAGAGCGTGCGACCCGTGGCGCGTTTCGACAGCTCTTTGGACAGCTTCACGCGCTGTGCCTCTCCGCCCGAAAGCGTTGTCGCCTGTTGTCCGACCTTGATGTATCCGAGGCCGACCCTTTGCAGCGTCACCATCTTGTCGCGGATGGACGGCACGGCTTTGAAGAAGTCCGCCGCCTCGTCGATGCTCATGTCGAGTACGTCGGCGATCGACTTGTCCTTGAACTTGATCTCCAGCGTTTCGCGGTTGTAGCGCTTGCCCGCGCAGACGTCGCAAGTGACGTAGACGTCGGGAAGGAAATGCATCTCGATCTTGATGACGCCGCCGCCCTGGCAGCTCTCGCAGCGCCCGCCCTTGACGTTGAACGAGAAGCGACCTGGCTTGTAGCCGCGCGTCTTGGATTCCGGCAGGCCGGAAAACCAGTCGCGGATCGGCGTGAAAGCGCCTGTATAGGTCGCCGGATTGGAGCGCGGCGTGCGACCGATGGGCGACTGGTCGATATTGATGACCTTGTCGAGCTGATCGAGCCCCGTCACGCCGCGGTTCGGCATGGGCGCGGCCGTCGCCTTGTTCAACTTGCGCGCCGCAGCCTTGTAGAGCGTCTCCATCGTCAGCGTCGACTTGCCGCCGCCCGACACGCCAGTGACGCAGGTCATGACGCCGAGCGGAAAGTCGACCGTGACGTCCTTGAGGTTGTTGCCATAGGCGCCGTTGACCGTAATGACGCGCGCCGGATCGACGGTGCGACGCGTGGCCGGGATCTCGATCTCTTTAGCGCCGGTGAGGTATTTGCCGGTGAGTGATTTGCGAGAGCGCATGATCTGCTTCGGCGTGCCCGCCGCGACGACTTCGCCGCCATGCACGCCCGCCTTCGGGCCCATGTCAATGACGTAATCGGCGGTCAGGATCGCCTCCTCGTCATGTTCCACGACGAGAACCGTGTTGCCGAGATCGCGCAGCTCTTGGAGTGTCTCCAGCAGACGCTCATTGTCGCGCTGGTGCAGTCCGATCGACGGCTCATCCAGCACATAGAGCACGCCCGTCAGGCCGGAGCCTATCTGCGAGGCCAGCCGGATGCGTTGGCTCTCACCACCCGAGAGCGAGCCGGAGCCACGGCCCAGGGTGAGATAGTCGAGCCCCACCGCATTCAGGAAGCGAAGGCGGTCCGTGATCTCTTTGAGGATACGCTCTGCGATCTCCATGTCCTTCGCGGAGAGCGCGGTCTTCAGACCCTCAAAAGTCTCCAGCGCATTGGCGATACTCATTTCGCCGGGCACGGCGATGTCCATCTTGGCGACTTTCACGGACAACGCCTCGTCCTTTAGCCGTTTGCCGTCGCAGGCCTCGCAGGGGGAGTCGCTCTGATATTTGGACAATTCCTCGCGGACCCAGCTGCTCTCGGTCTCGCGAAAGCGCCGCTCCAGATTGCGCAGCACGCCCTCGAAGGGCTTGTTGGTTTTGTAGTTCCGACGGCCGTCGCGATAGTTGAACTGAATCCGCTTGCCCTTGGTGCCGTAGAGCACGACGTCCTGCGCAGATTTAGGCAATTGGTTAAACGGGGTCGATGTCGAGAAATCATAGGCCGTGCTCAGTGCTTTCAGCGTTTGCGCGTAGAGCTTGGACGGCGTCTTGGACCACGGCGCGATAGCCCCGCCCGCCAGCGAGCGCGTGTCGTCCGGGATGATCAGATTGGCGTCAAACTTCAGCTCCTTGCCGAGGCCGTCGCATGTCGGACACGCGCCCTGTGGCGAGTTGAAGGAAAAAAGCCGCGGTTCGATCTCTTCCAGGGTGAAGCCGGAGACGGGGCAGGCGAATTTCTGCGAGAACGTAACCCGCTGCTCGGGATCGGTCGCGTCTTCGGCGATGGCGAGACCGTCCGCGAGCCGCAGAGCTTGTTCGAGCGAGTCCGCGAGCCGCGTCTCTAGCCCCTCGCGCACGACGACGCGGTCCACGACAACATCAATGTCTTGGCGGAACTTTTTGTCGAGCTCCGGCGCGTCTTCCAGCCGGACCAGCTCGCCATTGATCTTGGCGCGCTGATAGCCCGACTTCATCCACTCGGCGATCTCCTTGCGGAACTCGCCCTTGCGATTCCGCACGACCGGCGCGAGCAGGTAGAGCTTTGTACCCTCCGGCATGGCCATGATAATGTCGACCATTTGGGCGACCGACTGCGCCTCGATAGGCAATCCGGTCGCGGGCGAGTAGGGGACGCCGACCCGCGCCCAGAGCAGGCGCATATAATCATAGATTTCCGTGACCGTGCCGACGGTCGAGCGCGGATTGCGTGATGTCGTCTTCTGCTCGATCGAAATCGCCGGCGACAGTCCTTCAATGCTGTCCACATCCGGCTTGCCCTGCAATTCCAAGAACTGCCGAGCATAGGCACTCAGGCTCTCGACATAGCGGCGCTGACCTTCGGCGTAGATCGTGTCGAAAGCGAGCGATGACTTTCCCGAACCGGACAGCCCGGTGATCACCACCAGCTTGTCGCGCGGCATGTCGACGTTGATGTCTTTCAGGTTATGCTCGCGCGCGCCGCGAACCTGAATGTTTTTCGACATGGCCATGAGAATCCTTCGCGCGATCGCTTCCTCTTCTTACGCACAAGAGGACGGAATCGCACCAATTCGTATCGTTTAGAACACACGGTGAACGAGCGAGTTAGGATGGACGGCAGGGGCTGGCAAGACCGCGGGGTGCGACGATTGCAGCGAGACGAGTTGGAGGCTTAGGCCTGTAACTGGTCATAGGCCGCATTGATGCGGGCCATGCGCTCTGTGATTGCCTGTATCTCGGCGGCGTCCAGATCCTGCTGTGCGAAGCGGTCAGGGTGGTAGCGGCGGGCGAGCTTACGGTAGGCCGACTTGATCTCCGAAGTGGATGCGCCGGGCTGCACGCCGAGGATTGAGTACGGCGTTTCGGCCTGCGGGGGAGGCGGCGGTGGCTGATAGCCGCGCGCCCGCTCCGACTCACTGGAGGAGCCCGACTCGTGGGCGTGGCCCGATCCGTGGGCGTAGCTCTGCGTCTGCTCCCAGACCGGGCGTGACGTCCGCGCACCCCAATTGGTGTAGGCGCCTTCCTTGTTCAGCATCTCCGCAATGGCCGCGCGCGACAGTCCGAGGCGCTGGCCGATGACACGCAAATAGACAAGATCCGGCAGCTCTATCGCGCGCAGTCCCACGCCAAGCCGCACGAGCTGCAGCAGAAAAGCACGGCACTCGACCGGGCTGGCTGCGTCGCGCACGCGCTCCAACGCGCTCTCATTCATGCGCAGGGTCGAGAAGCCACCGAACTGCCAGCGGCTCGCAGCTCGGTTGGCGTCGGCATAGCCGATACGGTCGACGGCGCGTAGCAGGTCGGTCGCCTTGATCGTGTCGCCATAGAGCAGCCAGGCACAGTCCAGCCACGCCGCCTCGCGCATACGTTCTGGCGAGCGAGAGCCTGAAAAGGGCAGGGACAGGCCGCTATCTTCGGCCAGGCGCGCAATGTCGCCGCGCATCAGCGCCGTGACCAGCGCGCCAAAGGCGGCCAGTCCGGCGACGGTCTGCGTCTGCGCGCCGTTAAAATTATTTTCCATCGGGAAGGTACCCGTCGCGAGCGAGAGCACGTCGCCGCCCGTCTGTGCGCCGTTCAGCGCGGCGAGGCTGAGATAGGCGAGGGCGCAGAACCAGATCAGCGGCAGCACCGGCCCGGCCTCGCGCGCGTCGCGCGGCGCGGTCAGCGCTTCGACCGCGACGAGGCTCAGTGGCCAGCTCATTCCGATCAGCAATGCGAGGGTGAGGCTCAACATGCTTAATCGCTATTAGGCTCAGGTTGCGGAAGGGTTAGCGCTTGGGGATAAGCGGCGTGGCAATCTCGACTCCGAGAGGTCGTGTCCGCAGTCTCGGTCGCCCGCCTCCCTTGATTAACAAACGGAACCGGAACATAGGCTCGACCAAAGAGCGCCGGATGATTTGAATCGGCGTACCGTAGACCGGTAGGAGAAGAGCAATGGCGGGATCAGTGAACAAGGTCATTCTGGTCGGCAATGTCGGCAATGACCCCGAAGTCCGGACCTTCGGCAATGGCGGCAAGGTCGCCAACATTAGCCTCGCGACGAGTGAGAACTGGCGCGACAAGCAGAGCGGCGAGCGCCGCGAGAAGACCGAATGGCACCGCGTCGCTATCTTCGGCGAAGG
>CALDUL010000088.1 GCA_937923575.1 uncultured Algimonas sp. | reverse complement strand
ACGATCTTGATCTTGCCAATCATATAGGCCGTCGCCTGGCCGGGCATGACGATGTATCGCTCGATGGCCTTGACGATGTCCGCTTCCGGATTCGGCGTATTTTCCTTCAACCAGTCGATGGCCTCTTCGCGCGTCCATTTCTTGTGGTGCAGCCCGGTGTCCACGACCAGCCGACCCGCGCGCCACAGCTCCATGGCCAGGCGACCGAAGTCGGAATAGGGGTCCTGATAATAGCCCATCTCCTTGGGCAGATACTCGGAGTATAGCCCCCAGCCTTCGGTATAGGCGGTGAAGCGCGCGAACTTCCTGAAGTCCGGCACGCCCTCCAGCTCCTGCGCGATGGCCAGCTGCATGTGGTGACCCGGATTGCCCTCGTGATAGGCGAGTGCTTCCATCTGGTAGATCGGCATGGACGCCATGTCGTAGAGATTGGCGTAGTAATAGCCCGGGCGAGAGCCATCGAGTGCAGGGCGAGAGTAGAAGGCCTTGCCTGCCGATTTTTCGCGGAACGCCTCCACAGCGCGGACTTCCAGCTCGGCCTTCGGCATGACGTTGAAATAGTCGGGCAGAGTCTTGTTCATTGTTTCGATGATCTGTGTGGCCTCGGTCAGGTAGCGCTGCTTTCCCTCATCCGTCGTGGGATAGTAGAACTGCTCGTCGGTGCGCATGAACTCGAAGAAGTCCTGCAGGCTGCCGTCGAAATTCACAGTCTTCATGATCTCGCGCATTTCGGCGTGGATGCGGTCGGTCTCGCGCAGGCCGATACCGTGGATCTCGTCGGGCGTGAGGTCCGTCGTCGTCATCAGCTTCAGGCGGTATTTGTAAAATGCCTCGCCATTGGGCAGCTTCCACACGCCGTCATCGGTCGTGGCTTCGGCCTGCTGGCGCTCCAGCTCCGTGATGAGGCGTCGATAGGCCGGTTCCACATCATCCTGCAGCGCCGTCAGCATACCGGTAAATAGCTCCTCGCGCTCACTATCGGGCAGGCCGAGCGCGTCGACTTTCTTGCGAAAGTCTTCCGCGATCAGGTTCAGATCCTCGCCTTCCTGGTACGGCGCGCCGGCGAGCACGTTTTTCACATCATCCAGCACCATGCGGTAGACAAACTTCGGCGGCGCAATGCCTTTCTCCGCCGATTGCTTGGCGCGCTGCGTGACGGGGTCGAGCTTGTCGCCGATGCGTTCCAGTCGCGTGATGTAGGCGCGCGCATCCTCGACACTGTCGATCTTGTGATTGTTCAGCAGGAATGTCGGCACGCCGCTATGGACGCCGAACATTTGGTTGAACGGATAGCCATAGCCGTAGAATTTGCGTCCCTCCAGCATCAGCTCCGCATTGCCCCGGTAGAGGCGGTGCGACAGCTGAGCATCTTCGTCCAGCGCGTCGACATCGACGGTCTTCAGATAGTCCAGATCGGCCTGAGCACGGTCCATGCGCTCCAGATAGCCGGCACGGCTCTCATCGTTCCATTCGTCATAGCGATTGCGCTCGCCGAGCTGCGCCATGAATTCCGGGCGGTTGAGCTTCTCTTCGGCGAAGCGGCGGGCCAGCCATTCGTTAAAGACTTGCGTCTCGGTCTTGTCCGACATGCGCTCGACGGTGCGCGTGGCTTCGCCATTGACGGTCTCGGTGACGACGCGCTTGATTTCGTCATCGGTGGTCGTCACCGTCTCTGTTAGGGAGGTCTCTGACGAGCAGGCGGCGAGGAGCAGGGCGGCGCTGCAGAGGAGGAAGTTGCGCATATCAAGCGTCCTTCTTTGTTTTGATGTATGTGTCGATATTACGTTCCAGCATGGATAGCGGAACGGAGCCATTGGTCAGAACGGCCTCGTGAAATTCGCGAATGTCGAAATCATCGCCTAGCTGGTCTTCCGCTCTCTTGCGCAGCTCCATGATTTTCAACTTACCAATCATGTAGCCAGTCGCCTGACCTGGCCAGACGATGTAGCGGTCGATTTCCGCGCGCACGTCGCCTTCGGGGTTGGGAATGTTCTGCAGGTAGTATTGCACCGCCTTTTCGCGGTCCCACTTCTTGGAGTGAATGCCCGTGTCGACGACCAGCCTTGCGGCGCGGAAGATCTCCATGCCGAGCTGGCCGAACTCCTTGTAGGGATCGGTGTAGAGACCGAGCTCCTTTGGGATTTCCTCGGCGTAGAGCGCCCAGCCCTCGACGTAGGGCGTGTGCACGGCGCGGGTGCGGAATTTTGGCAAGCCGTCCAATTCCTGCGCGATGGCAATCTGCATGTGATGGCCGGGGATGCCTTCGTGATAGGCGAGGGCTTGCTGCAGGAACTTCGGTTGATCCGCCATGTCTTTCAGATTGATATAATAAGTGCCGGGGCGGGACCCATCGACAGCGGGGCTGTCGTAAAACGCGCCAAATGCCGTCGCCTCTCGGAAGGGCTCCACCCGCTGCACGACCATGTCGGCCTTCGGCTTGGTCAGGAACAGCCCGTCCGACTCGGCGCGCATGTCGTCGATGATCTTCGTCGCGTCCGCAATGTAGGCTGCGCGGCCTTCGTCATCATTGGGGTAGGTGAACTGCGGGTCGGTCCGCACGAAAGTGTAGAATTCCTGCAGCGATCCGGTGAAACCGACACGGTCCATAATGTCCAGCATCTGCGCCTGAATCCGAGCGACCTCGCGCAGTCCGATCTGGTGGATCTCGTCGGCCGACAGATCGGTCGTGGTGTAATGGCGCAGTCGGGCTGCGTAGTAATCCGCACCGCCCGGCAGCTTCCACGCGCCGTCATCCTCGGTCGTGGCGGCGGCTTGCTCCTCGAACAGGGCGAGCAGGCGCAAATAGGCGGGCTGGACGGAGGACAGCATCGCCGTTTCGGCGTCGGCGATCAGCGCGTCGGCGTTGGGCAGATCGGCGACCTTGGCGCGGAAGTCCGCGAGCAGGGGGCTGTCATCGCCTTCCGAGAACGGTGCGCCGGTGATTATGTTGCGCGAAGGCCCGGCGATCTTGTCATAGACGAACTTCGGCAGCAGAACCCCGGCCCGGCCCTGCGCCCGCGCGCGCTGCTCTGCCGCGCCGAGGTAGTCGTCGAACTGCTCCAGCCGCGAAATATAGGCGCGAGCGTCCGCTTCAGACTCCACGCGGTGG